>JAGDMB010000275.1 GCA_017860375.1 Bacteroidota bacterium
CAGGCGGATAATAAAGGCGGACTATGGGCAGGAATGTGGCAGGGGGGATTGAATTATTTTAAAATTGACGGGAACAACCTGAAACTGATTAAGAAATATGACCTTCTTGACCCGGATAATCCGAACAGTAACTGTGTTTTCAATATCTATTTTTCACCCTCCGGTGACCTATGGATTGGTAATTATTCGAGCGGCATTTACAAATTTGATCCGGCTACAGAAACTTTTATCCATATAAACCTCCCGGGAGGGCTGACCCGCTTTCAGACGATACGGGATATTTATTGTGATAGCCGCAACGATATGTGGTTTGCCACAGAATACAACGGGCTATTCCGAATGAAGCACGAAACCGGAGAAATGGAATCGTTTATACATACAGAAAATGACAGCAGCAGCCTCATTAACAATTCTGTCAGTGTAATATATGAAGACAGCAGGAAACGCTTGTGGATCGGGGTGGATGACGGGGGTCTGAATCTCTTCCATGCAGAAAAAAGATCATTCGTGCACTATACAACCGAAAACGGATTACCGGATAATACCGTTGTGGGCATTCTGGAGGATAGCAACGGCTCGTTATGGCTGAGCAGTCACGGCGGTCTGACCCGGGCTACCTTTCTAACAGAGGGGGAAACTCCTGTACTGGAATTCCGTAATTTCAATGTTCAGGATGGATTGCAGGGCCAGGTTTTTAACCGTTGGGCGTATTTTAAAAGCACGTCCGGTGAAATGTATTTTGGAGGGCTGAATGGTTTTAATGTTTTCCAGCCCGACAGTCTGCAAGATAATAATGTAGTTCCCGTGGTCCATTTTACCGACTTTTTGTTGTTTAATAAATCCGTACCCATTGGCGGGAAAAATTCACCCCTTACCAAACATATTTCCCAGACAAAGAAGATCATACTAAAACACAACCAATCGTTCTTTACTTTCCGGTTTATCGCTTTGAATTATGTGTTCAGTGAAAAAAACCAGTACGCGTACAAAATGGAAGGCTTTGATATGGATTGGAATTACGTGGGAAATAAAACAGAAGCTACCTATACCAACTTTGATCCGGCCGAATACACGTTCAGGGTCAAAGCCAGCAATAACGACGGCATCTGGAATGAAGAAGGCGTGTCTGTCGACATCGAGATATTGCCACCCTGGTGGAAAACCTTGTGGTTCAAAATTCTGGTTCCAGCTTTATTGCTGCTCTCTTTCCTTGGATTTTACAGGTACCGTACCAACCGCTTCCGCAATAATCAGATCCTGCTTGAGAAAATGGTTAAGGAACGTACAAAAGAGCTCCAGGCAATCAATGTTTCGCTGAAAGAAAAACAGCAGGAAATAAACCAGCAGAAAGAAGAACTGCAAATTCAGAAAAACACGCTTCAGGAAGCAAACGATGTATTGCTTACCCAGCAGAAACGCATTGTGGAACAAAACAAGGAACTGGACAAACACCGGTATGAACTGGAAGCAATGATATCCGAGAGGACGAAGGAACTGGAAGAAGCCAAAAAGAAAGCCGAAGAGTCCGACAGCCTGAAAAGCGCATTCCTGGCCAATATGTCCCATGAGATCCGGACCCCAATGAATGCAATCGTTGGTTTTGCAGGCCTTTTGAACGAACCGGAAATCACAACCGAAGAAAAAGCCGATTACGTAAAACACATTCAGACCAACTCCGAAACCCTGCTGATGCTGATCAATGATATTCTTGACCTGAGCATGATTGAAGCCAACCAGGTGCAAATCCGGAAAGAACCTTTCCTGCTCAATGAATTGATCGACCATGTGTATTCCATTCATGCCCTGAACAACAAAAATCCCGAGCTTCAGCTTGTATTGAACAATGCCTTGCATCATGAGAATCTCTGGTTGAATACGGATCAGCTCCGTCTGAAACAAATCCTGACCAATTTCATGAACAATGCCTGCAAGTTTACGGAAAAAGGAACGGTAGAACTGGGTGTATTGAAATCAGGAGATTGGCTTTGTATATACGTGAAAGATACCGGCATAGGTATTGAAGAAAAGGACCTGGATCACCTTTTCAAACGGTTCCGCAAGTTAGGGCAATCCGCAACCAATTACGTTCGCGGCACCGGACTGGGTCTGGCTATTTCCAAACGATTGGCCGAGTTACTGGGGGGAACCATTGAGGTACGGTCGGAATTTGGGAAAGGGTCCATTTTCACCTTTTCCGCCCCTTATTCCTCCATTGTTACCATCAGGAAAGCCCGGACCATGATGGAACCAAAATTAAATGAGCGCAAAGACTGGACAGGAAAGCGCATTCTGGTGGTCGAGGATGAAGAAGCCAACTTTCTCTATCTCAAAAGGATCCTTGAGATGGTAAATGCCACGGTTTTTTGGGCCGAGGACGGACAGGAAGCGATCCGTCTGACGGAATCTGAAAAAGCCTTTGACATCATTCTCATGGATATTAAACTTCCGGGAATGAGTGGGATGGAGACCATGAAAGTACTGAAAGAAAAAAATCCCGGCCAGTTGATTATTGCGCAGACTGCTTACGCAAGGGCAGAAGATGAATTAGTGTTCCGAAAGGAAGGCTTCGATGACTATATTTCCAAACCCATCAATTCCGCTGATTTAATTGTTATGCTTGAAAGATTCTTCTGATCCTGTGGCTCAATGAAATTATTTGATTTGAGAAACAGCACTTTTTACTATACTATTGTATTAATGAAAATTAACCTGCGTATGATGTAGTATTGATGTAATATGGATGTAGTATTGATGTAGATTCACAATCCTTTCTCATTTCGCGCATAATTACATTTGATGATTCTTTTCTTTCATGCCGCACATTCAAAAACCGACATAAACCTGCTAATGTATTAACAAACTAAAAATTACACACATGAGAAAATGTACAATTCTTTTTTTAGGCCTGATGCTGGTGTTTACCACACTGGCTTTTAGCCAGGAAAGGGTAATTACCGGAAAAATTACTTCCGGAGAAGACGGATCTCCTCTTCCGGGAGCCTCTGTTGTGGTGAAAGGCACCACCACAGGGACCATTACCGACGTGGATGGGTTTTTTACACTTACCGTACCTGCCGATGGTATCCTGTTAATATCCTTCGTCGGTTACCTCACTGAAGAGATAACCATAGGCGACCAGACGAATGTGGACGTAACTTTGTTACCGGATATTGCAAAGCTGGAGGAAATCGTCGTCATCGGGTATGGCGTTCAGAAGAAGAGCCTGGTTACGGGTTCCATTGCCAAAGTGGACGAAAAGGACCTGGAAAATTCTGTTTCCACCCGGTTTGAGCAGGCCCTCCAGGGAAAGGTATCGGGAATGGTTGTGGCGCAGAACTCGGGAGCTCCCGGTTCAGGCCTGACCATAAAGATCAGGGGTAACAGTTCCGACCGCAGCAACAGCCCCCTGATCATTGTTGATGGTGTAAGAACCGGCGGTATGGAATATCTGAATCCGGCCGATATCGCATCCATTGAAGTACTGAAGGATGCGGCCTCCTCCGCCATCTACGGTGCAGACGGGGGAAACGGGGTCCTGCTGATCACCACCAAAAAAGGGGAAAGGAATACTGCTACCCTGCAATATAATTTCACCCACAGTATTCAGAATCCGACGAATCTCATGGAAGTCATGAACAGCAGCCAGTACCGCGAATATTTCATGGAAGCTGCAACATGGGAGGCAAAGCCCAAAAAATATGAACAGTTTGATACACTCGATACTTCCATCAGTACAAACTGGGTGGATGAAGTATTTCAGAGTGCCCCGATGGATGAACATAACCTGAGTTTTTCCGGGGGTTCTGAAAAGACCAGTTACTTTATCAGCGGATCGTATCTTACACAGGACGGAACCGTAGGCGGGCCAAAAAACAACTTTACCCGGTATTCCTTCCGTACCAATATTGAAACCGAAGTAAAATCGTGGTTTTCAGTCGGGAGCAATATCAGTTACTCCCGTTCCAGCAAAAAGAACCTTTATACTACGGGTGAATACGGCGGTATCATCAACAACGCCTACACGTATGAACCAGGTATACCGGTTTACTGGACGGATGTCAACAGTATTTTGCCTAAATACCAGGCCGATCCTGAAATCATGGCTGCCTGGAACCGGACCCCCGAGGGATATTATTACAGCAAATCCGAATTAACGGGCGGTGAGGCATGGAATCCGGTTGCCCAAATCGAATATGCACAAGACAAGCAGACACAGGACAAAATTGTAGCCGACCTGCATGCCGACTTCAAACC
>JAGDMB010000276.1 GCA_017860375.1 Bacteroidota bacterium
GTCTTTGGCATGGATTTAAGGGTAGTCCAGAAGTTGCCGTTTTGCTTTTTATCCTGTTCTTCGGAGGGACTGAACTGCTTAAATTCGGATGGTGAGTATTCCCGCGTTTTGAAAACAGTGACCAATACGCTTATGATCAGCATGGCTCCTCCTATATAAAACGACCAGATCACCGACGGAGGTACCTGTCCGTCGGGTGCCACATTTTCAACACCCAGCACATTGGTCAGAAAATAAGGCAGCACGGACCCGATCACGGCACCGGTGTTTATCAGCAGGCTCTGGACCGAATAGCCCAGGTTACGCTGGTCTTCGGGAAGCATATCTGCCACCAGCGACCGGAATGGCTGGAAAGTGACATTGAAGGAACCATCCATAAGTGCGAACATGATGGCTCCGAATACGACCGGCATCATCAGGACTGTAAAATGGGATGAGTTGGGCATAATGAACATGGCCAGCATAGAAACGAGCGCTCCGCCTAAAATATAGGGTTTCCTCCGTCCCAACCTGTTCCATGTTCTGTCACTGGCCCAACCGACTATGGGTTGAATGATCAGTCCCATTATCGGGGCTGCAAGCCAGAAAAAGGAAAGATTATGCAGGTCTGCACCAAGGGAGGAAAGGATACGGCTGACATTGGCATTCTGCAAGGCAAATCCAAATTGCACCCCGAGAAATCCAAAGCTAAGGTTCCATATCTGCCAGTAAGATAGACGTGGTTTTTTCAATGGCTCGAATGTTAGAGGTTAAGGTCAGGCGGTGAACGTAAGCCTGCACACTCCATGCAGGGTTTACATTTACCCCGTTACAAAACTATGGATTAAAATCAGGAGAAAAGAGGAGGCTTGCCGCAATAAGGGAAACAGATGGCGTGAAAATTCACGGTTTGCCTTATTGCAAACGTTTGTTATAAAATTCACAAAAACCGGATAAATCGTCGCAAACGTTTGAAATGACAAACCTTCAGACCTTCCGGTCCGTCGATTCACGCTTTACAAGGACCGGTGTCAACACTTTCTTGCGTGCGGCCGCACCGGTGTTGCATTTGGTGATCCGGTCAAGCAGAAAGCGCGTAGCCTCATAGCCGATCTCGTATCCGTTCTGCTCCACGGTGGTTAAAGTCGGACTGCAGATTGTAGTATTGGGTCCGTCACCGAAACCCACAATGGCAATATCTTCCGGCACACGGTAACCGGCCTTTTTGACTTCCTGAAGAACGGCAATGGCCGTTGAATCGTTCACGGCAAAGAATCCGTCAGGTTTGGGATCACGGGAGAGGATCCTGTGTATTTTTTCTTCCACTTTCTCGCGGGTATCACACAGGTATATATTGTATGGATCCACCGCCATGTTATGGTCCTCCAGAGCCCGGCAATAGCCTACTTTGCGTAATTCACCGATCAGCAGGTTTTCGGGAGCGGCAAGGTGAACAATGTTTTTACAGCCGATGGAAATCAGATGTTCCGTGGCCATGTAGGCTCCCTTGTAATCGTCCACCACCACGGCATCGCTTTCGATAAAGGAACAAACCCGGTCAAAAAAGACAAGCGGGATCCCATTATCCTGCAACAGGGTAAGGTGATCAAATTTTGCGCTTGATTTGGCGATGGACACCAGCACACCGTCAACCCTGTGATCGAGCAATGCCTTTGCCACGATGGTTTCACGCTCGTACATTTCATTGGACTGGCATACCATTACATTGTAACCGGCTTCGTAGGCAGCATCTTCGATACCGCTTATGACGGTAGAGAAGAAGAAATGCACGATCTCGGGAATGATGACACCGATGGTGGTGCTCCTGGAGCTTTTGAGTCCCAGCGCCAGGGCATTGGGACGATAGTTCAGCTTTCTGGCAATTTCATTGACCTTTTCTTTGGTTTCCGCACTGATGTCAGGATGATCCTTCAACGCTCTCGAAACGGTGGAGACCGAAATCCCGAGCAGGCGGGCAATGTCTTTAATCGTTGCCGGTGTGGTCGACATGAATGGCTTACTGCGTTCGTTTGAAAACTTCATAAAAATAGTAAAAACATTTGTATTTAATTGCATAACCGCAAGGATTGCACTTGCAGCCAGAGGATCCCCCATCGTTTGCATGATTCTGTTTTCACACGCAACGCAATGAAACCGCAAACGTTTGCGGTAATTTTTTGGCAATTAGTGATTTAATGTAAATCCTTTTTGAAAAATAAAAGTATTTTTGTTCCCTCTTCTCGATTAAAAGGATAAAGATATGAAACGACTTACTTTTCTTGTGACATTGTTAGGCTCAGCTGTCGGCATCCCGGGCTTTTCCCAGTTGATAACCACCTCCCCTGCTATCCCTCTTGACAACCAGGAGGTAACCATCACCTTTGATGCCACGCAGGGAAATAAAGGACTGATGGGATACACAGGTGATGTGTATGCCCATATGGGAGTCCTTACCAATATGAGTACATCGGGCAGTGACTGGAGATATGTAAAAGCCGACTGGAACGTCAATCTGCCGGAATGCAAATTCGAGCGGATCGCAACGGATCTTTACCAGATAAAACTTTCCCCTACATTGCGTGCTTTTTACAACGTCCCTGCCGGTGAAAAAATCCTCGCCATGGCTTTTGTATTTCGCAGTCCCGATGGAACAAAAACCGGACGTGATGTCGGAGGCGGGGATATTTTTGTGACGGTTTACGAAGAAGGACTGACTTTATCCATTAAAAGACCCTACACCTTTCCCGCTATTATCCGACTCAATGATACCCTCATTGTTGAAGTGCAGGCCAACGGATCCGATACCATCAGCCTGTATAGGGACGAAACGCTGATAGCAAAAAATGCTGGTGAATATTTGATGGATACCGTCTTTGGTGACGACTACGGAAAATCTTTGATAAAAGCAGTTGCCTCCAATGATACCGGAGCTGTAGCCGATTCGTTTTACTGCATGGTAAGCAAACCTGCCGACACCCTCGAACTGCCGGAAGGCATCCGTGACGGTATTACTTATACCGATACGGCAACCGCCGTATTGTCGCTTTTCGCCCCCGGAAAGGAATTTGTTTATGTGCTGGGGGATTTCAATGGCTGGGAAGTGGACAGTAGTTTTATGATGCACCGGACACCGGATGGAAAAAGATTCTGGCTTGAAATAAATGGCCTTGTACCCCGAAGGGAATATATCTTTCAATACCTGGTGGATGGCACACTTCGGATCGGAGATCCGTACACCGACAAAATCAGCGATCCGGGCAACGATCCATCCATTACCGATGAGACCTATCCGGATTTGATCCTTTATCCGACCGGAAAAACGACGGGCATTGCATCTGTTTTACAGACCGGCCAGGTTCCCTATACCTGGCAGGCGGATGATTTTACACCGGCGCCTTCAACGGAACTGGTAATATATGAAATCCTGGTAAGGGATTTTACCGTCAACCACACCTACCGGGCTATTATGGATACTCTGGGCTACCTTGAAACACTGGGAGTAAATGCCATTGAGCTAATGCCCGTAAATGAATTTGAAGGGAATGTAGGCTGGGGCTATAATCCATCCTTTTACTTTGCACCCGACAAATATTACGGTACGAAAGACGACCTTAAAAAACTGATTGACGAGTGCCATAAAAGAAACATAGCCGTGATCATGGACATGGTACTGAATCATGCAAAGATCTCTTGTCCTTTTGTTCAGCTCTATTTTGACGGCAGCAATCCGACATCCGAAAATCCCTGGTTTAATGTGACAAGCAATTTTACAGCCAATCCCGATGTTAATTCATGGGGTTATGATTTCAATCATGAGAGCGAGTACACACAACAGCTTGTTGACAGCATAAACAGTTTCTGGATGTCGGAGTATCGTTTTGACGGTTTTCGGTTTGATTTTACCAAAGGTTTCGGAAACAATATAAAAGGATCCAACGATATATGGGGAAGCCTTTACGATGCCGACCGGATACGCCTTCTGAAAAGGATGGCCGACGAGATCTGGAAAAGGAATCCGGATGCCTATGTGATAGCGGAACATCTGTCCGAAAACCTTGAAGAAGAGGAACTGTCGGATCACGGGATCCTGTTGTGGGGCAATATGAACAACAATTATTGTGAAGCGGCCATGGGATGGAATGAAAGCAACAAATCGAACCTGTCGGGAATTTCTTATAAATACCGAACCTGGAGCCAGCCGCACCTGCTGGGGTATATGGAAAGTCACGATGAACAACGGCTGATGTATAAATGCCTGCGCTGGGGCA
>JAGDMB010000277.1 GCA_017860375.1 Bacteroidota bacterium
TGCACCAACGGCATGCTTCAACATGAACACAGCGTCGTTTTACACCAAATGGATGCGTGACCTGGCAGCGGATCAGAAAGAAAACGGAAAGGTACCGCACGTAATTCCTTCCGTTTTCGATGACGGAGGAGCCACAGGATGGGCTGATGCGGCGATAATAATACCCTGGACCGTATACCTCAGTTTTGCAGATACGGGCATCCTTCAGGTTCAGTACCCCAGCATGAAAAAATGGCTCGGATACATGGTTGACCGCGCAGGTAGCGATTATATCTGGCAGGAGGACTGGCACTTTGGCGACTGGCTTTCTTTCGACGACAACACACCCAGCTACATGGGAGCCTACACATCCACCGATCTGATCGCCACAGCCTATTTTGCCCATGCGGCTGACCTGATGGCAAAGATTGCAGCCATTCTGGGTGAAAAAGAGGATAACCAGAGTTTTCAGGCATTGAATAAAAAGATAAAACAGGCATTCCAGCAGGAATTTGTTACCCCCAACGGTCGTCTGGTAGCCAACACGCAAACCGCCTATACCCTGGCGCTTGCTTTTGGCCTGATCGATTCATCACGGGTGGAAAAAGCAGCCGCCAACCTGGCCCTCGATGTTACGAAATTTAATCATATAACCACCGGTTTCCTGGGGACTCCGTTGATTTGTCAAACCCTTGCTGACCATGGTTATATTGATTTAGCCTACAAATTGCTGACGCGAAAGGAATATCCTTCCTGGCTGTACCCTGTAACCATGGGAGCAACAACCATATGGGAACGCTGGGACGGAATAAGACCCGATTCCACGTTTCAGGACAAAGGCATGAATTCATTTAACCATTATGCCTATGGAGCCATTGGAATATGGATGGTCGAAGTAATTGCCGGGATCGGAATTGATCCTGAAAACCCGGGATATAAAAATATCCTTATCCATCCCCGCCCGGGTGGAGGATTAACTCAGGCAGAGGCATACCATGAAAGTATGTATGGAAGAATAAGCGCGCGCTGGAAAATTGTGAACGGAGAATTTATCCTCGATATTACCATCCCTCCCAATACCACGGCTTCCGTTTATTTTCCCGGAAATGCCCCGGAAACCACGATCAATGGCACTCCCTTATTGCAGTATAAAGAAGCCACATTATCGGCTGCGGATAAATCAATCATTACTATCGGATCGGGAGCGTATCAAATAAAATACAAAGTAACAGAATGAATCCTGTGCAATGTATCGGTAATAATTAAAGAATAATTCTCCATGAAAAAAACGATGGTTCTTTTTTTGGCTTTTAACTTTTATACGCTAATTTCAGCTCAGCAGGAAATCCGGTTGCTGGTGCGCGGTGATGACATCGGCAGCACCCATGCGGCAAACCTGGCCTGCATTGATGCATACCAAAAGGGTATCGTCCGCTCGGTTGAGATTATGGTCCCCTGCGCCTGGTTTGAAGAGGCCGTGGTACTGCTGAACCAGAACCCGGGACTTGATGTGGGAATCCACCTGGTATTGACCAGCGAGTGGGATGGTTACAAATGGCGTCCGTTAACGCATTGTCCGGGAATTGCCGATAATGACGGCTATTTCTTTCCCATGGTCTGGCCCAACGATAACTATCCTGATAACCGCACCCTGCTTCGTGCCGACTGGAAGATCGAAGAGGTTGAAGCGGAACTTCGTGCGCAGATCGAACTGGCGCTTAAAAAGATTCCCCGGATCTCTCATCTTTCCAACCACATGGGCTGGAGTAATGCGGATCCGCGACTCACTGAGCTTTATGACCGACTGCAAAAAGAATATCACCTGGAATTGAAACCTGCTGCTGACAGCATTTCACATCTGGGAAATTATGATAAGGCCGGCTCAACCGCCAGCCAGGAGAAAGAATTTATTGACAACCTGAAAAAGCTGACTTCCGGGACATGGATCTTTGTAGAACATCCGGCATATGACCAGCCCGAAATGCAGGGTGTATTCCATACGGGTTATGAGAATGTCGGAAAGGACAGGGATAATGTCACCCGTATTTTAATGAGTCCCAAGGTAAAAAAGGCAATTGCAGACAAGAAAATAAACCTTATCAGCTATAAGGATTTGTAATAGTAAATCCATGCACAGAAATATCCATTTTATAATCGTATTGCTGCTGGTGGGATGCACGAAAACCACGGACAGGCAAATTTCCATCATACCGGTTCCTCAGGAGATAGTCTGTCACAAGGGCACAAGTACGTTGCATTTGCCCCTGGGCATCGCGATCATTGATCCGGAATTATTGCCCTTTGCAGAGGTATTCCGCTCAAATTTGGAACAACTCCATTCCATCAATTCAGCAATAGATGACAATGGGATGTTGCAAATTATGCTCGATCCATCCATTGAATCAAAGGAAGGATATAGGCTTACTATCCTTCATAACAGGATCCGGTTATCGGCAAAAACACCCGTCGGCGCATTCTATGGGCTGCAAAGCCTGACACAAATGATGAGTGCTGCTACGGTGGAACGGCGAAAAGTGAAAATCCCCAATTGTGATATAACGGACAGCCCAAGGTTCCCATACAGGGGAATGCATCTGGATGTAAGCCGGCATTATTTTCCGGTCACATTTATAAAAAAGTACATCGACATAATGGCGTTATACAAGATCAATACGTTTCACTGGCATTTGACCGACGACCAGGGATGGCGGATCGAAATAAAAAAACATCCCCGTCTTATGGAAATAGGAGCCTGGAGAAAAGGAACAGGAATGGAGGAGTGGAATTATTTTGTTGAGTTGCCCGATCGGGATGGTGAAAAGTACGGAGGCTATTATACACAGGATGAGATCAGGGATATTATCGGATATGCTTCCATGCGGGGGATAACCATTATCCCTGAAATCGAATTGCCGGGTCATTCATGGGCTGCCCTGGCCGCTTATCCCGAACTCTCCTGTTCGGGTAAAATATTTAAGAAACCGGATAATGTCGCCTGGGAATTTTCGGATCCCTATTGCGCCGGAAACGAGGAAACGTTCCGATTTCTGGATGATGTTTTTGATGAAGTGACCGCTTTGTTTCCGTCAGAATATATTCATATCGGAGGGGATGAGGCCAAGAAAACGCCCTGGGAAAAATGCACCAAATGCCGCGCAAAGATGAAGGAGATGGGATTAAAAAACGGGGAGGAATTGCAAAGCTATTTCATTGGCAGAATTGAAAAATATCTCAATTCAAAGGGCAGGAAGATTATCGGATGGGATGAGATTCTGGAAGGCGGGCTGGCACCGAATGCAACCGTGATGTCGTGGAGAGGAGAATCAGGAGGAATAGAAGCGGCTTCCTCAGGTCATTATGCCATTATGACTCCGGGTGAAGTCCTCTATTTCAACCGGTATCAGGATCTTGCAGAGATTGACTATCAGGCTGAGGGCGGCTATTTACCGCTTGAGGCAGTATACCAGTATGACCCTGTTCCCGACTCCCTGCCGGCAGAATACCACCACTATATTCTGGGAGCCCAGGCCAATGTGTGGACCGAAAACCTGAAAACGCCCGGTCAGGTGGAAAACATGGTATTGCCCCGCCTGTGTGCATTGGCTGAATTGACCTGGAGCAATTCATCCGATAAAAACCTTGACGATTTCCTCAGGCGACTGGATTCACAATACCGTTTATGGGATCAGATGAATATAAAGTATCATATCCCCTATGTTTCAGGAATAGACAGGGAAATTAAATTCATTCATACGCTCAACCTGGAAATGGCAAACCAGATCCCAACAGGCCGGATCTATTATACCCTGGACAACAGTGATCCGGATACCCGCTCTCTTTTGTATAATGGAAAACTTGAAATAACGGAAAACACAACGGTTAAAGCCAGGATTATTCTTCCGTCGGGAAAAACGGGACCTGTCACAAAAGGAATATGCCGGAAGGTTGATCCCTTGCCTTCTTTGACAGATACCAATCATCTGACAAAAGGGATTGCATACACCTATTATGAAGCCAAACTTGATTCAATTGGCGGGATGAAGAATGCAAGGGCAGTTAAATCCGGCAGTGTGAATGAGATTAAAATCCCGGATTGGGTCAGTGAAGATTTCTGGGCCATAGAATACAAAGGTAACCTTAAAATTGACGGAACTGCAGTATATAAATTTTTCACAAACTCGGATGACGGAAGTCGCTTGTTCATTGACAATTCTTTAATAATAAATCACGACTCCATTCATGGCATGCAGATCCGAACCGGTCAGA
>JAGDMB010000049.1 GCA_017860375.1 Bacteroidota bacterium
CACTCTTGCTTTCCCATTTCAGATCTGGATTATTACTTCTATTAGGAGCTAAGGTTTGAATCCACTCTCCGTCGTAATAGAAATATTGCTGATCGTCATACTCCAGGCTTGTCAGGGACAGGTATGGATCAATAGGCTCAATGCCGGTAACCCCGTATCCGATCCGTATTTTCAAATCATTGATTGCAGCAATGCCATTCATGAATGATTCTTCGCTGATTCTCCATCCCACCTGTACAGCCGGGAAATTTCCCCACTGGTTATTGGGTCCGAACTTTGATGAACCTTCACGTCGCAGACTGGCCTGAAATAAATACTTGCCGGCATAACTGTAATTCACACGGCCTATAAACCCTATCAGTTTGTTCATTGTGGTAGTATTGGACATTTGCGCCGTACCGTCTTTAAGGTCTTTACCGATGGGTATGTTATAGTATCCAAAAACATCGGTCGGGAAGTTCTGATTTTTTACCCAGTAGGTGGTATAAAAGTTATCACTGTAGCTATATCCACCCAGAACCGAAAAACTGTGTGAACCTATGACCTTGGCGTATTCAGTGGTGAATTCAAGAATATTATCTATGCTTTGGCTGCTTGATTTTTCCACAATACCCTGAATTCCGTCAATGGTTGCCGATTGATGCTGAAAAGTAGTGGCTCTGTTCCAGTTGGAATTCCAAACATTCCTGTCCATTAACAGTTTCATGGTCAGACCTTTGATGGGAACAAGTGTGATCACACCGTGCATCCAGGTATACCGTTGTTCATCCAGAACGTCATCTTCCTGGAGTAAAGCCACCGGATTATAGTAGAAATATCCGTCCCTTTCCTGCCAGTTGCCTAAAGTATCCTTAACCCTGTCGGTCGGATTCCGGATAAGGGATTGATAATAAGCATTGCTTGGATCAACCGATGGATTGTTCGTCTGACCACTCAATAAACCAAGATTGACAGTAAGTATGTCCTTGAACATCGACTGGCTGATATCCATTCTCACCTTATAATTCTCCACCGAGGATTTCAGGAATATCCCCTGTGCATTATTGTAATTAAAGGATCCCGTATAGGTTGTATGATCAGCACCTCCGGTTAAGGTGATATTGTGCATCTGGCTGACCGGTGTCCGGGTTATTTCATCAACCCAGTCGGTTTCATACCCGTAATCATAAATTTTCTTGGAGATGTTTAGTCCGCCTTTTAAGGTATCGTCTGCCATCCTCTGGTAATCGGACGCATCAAGCATATCCATCCGCCTCGAGATTTGTTGTGTACTTACATAAGTATTGTATGTCAGTGTCATCGGCTGATTTTTCCTGCCTGTTTTTGTGGTGATAATGATAACCCCGTTTGTGCCTCGTGTTCCGTAAATAGCAGCGGCGGATCCATCTTTCAGCACATCGATGGATTCAATGTCCTGTGGAGCAACGGTCTTTAGATCACCACCCGGAATTCCGTCAATAATGACATAGGGAGTTCGAATTCCGTTTAAAGTAGTATAGCCGCGTAACAGAATTTCCACTTCTGCATTGGGATCCCCTGAGGGATTGGTAATGTTTAAGCCCGCCACTTTACCTTGAAGCAGCTGGCCTGCATCTTTTACGTTTCCCTGGATAAAATCTTCGGATTTAACAGAAGCGATTGAAGCCGTTACATCTCCTTTTCGCTGAGATCCGTATCCGATGACGACAATTTCATCCAGTGATTCAACAGTCTCTGCAAGGCTAACGTCAATGCCGGTCTGAGAGCCAACCTTTATTTCCTGGGCCAGGTATCCGATAAAGGAAAATACCAGCACTGCATCATCCGATGCAACGACTATGGAGTAGTTCCCATCTACATCTGTGACCGTCCCCTGGCTGGTGCCTTTAATAATTACATTGACACCGGGTAATGGATCGCCGTTGGAGGCTGCCGTCACCCTGCCATTGACCGTTTTCTGCTGCAGCAGGGCCCTGGGAGATATCAACACCAGGTTGTTTTCCATAATTTTATAGGTAAGGTCGGAACCTTCCAGCAAACGGTTGAGCAACTGGTCAATTTTAAGGTTCTCCGCGTTCACTGTAATGCTTTTGTCCACGTTGGTCAGCAAATCGTTATAAAAGAACCTCAATTCACTTTGTTTTTCAATCTCTTTGAATATGCTTCGCATAGAGGTATTTTCCATGTTGAGGGTAAACAAACCGTCCTGCGAATAGAGTGTGGCCTGCAACTGAAAAACTCCGAAAACCATCAGGAATAGCGTCAGTCTCATGATCATTAAGAGTTTAGTTAATGTCTTTTTGCCTGAAAAAAGACTCAGGGTTGTTCCTTTTTTCATAAATTTGTAGTGTTTTTTAAGGTTTTACATCGTTTTTGTAAAATGACAAACTGCGGAATGTTAGCAGCATTCTGCAGTTTTATTTGCTGATACGGTTATTTATCCCATAGGCGTTTATTTTATCGAGGGTCGGTTTTATAGAATGGGTTCTTTGAAAGAATAACCTGTTTCTTATCAATCTGGTATTGGATGGGGGCAGTGAGCTTTATCGCTTCCAGCACCTGTTCAAGCGTTTCATCCTTTAGTATGCCGCTGAATACATAATTCTTTAACGATTCGTCCCTGAAACGGAAGGTGACATTATACCGCCTTTCGAGTTTGACCGTGAGGCTTTGAAGCTCTTCCCTCTCTATGATCCAGCGCTGATCCTTCCATGAGGTATAGATCTCCGGAACCACATTGCGGTCAACCCGGTAGGAATTTTCGGCAACCGGTTTAACAGCCTTGAGCGGTTGAACAGCTACATTCTGCGGCGGGGTATTCACGACCGGAGCAACTGGTTCAGCCGCGCTTTTTATAATTGAAACTTTCTGATTGGCATACAATACAATGCGTGTGGCATCTGCAGTATTCTCCTGTTCTTCGATTACCTGAACGGTACCGCGTGCAACCGTAGTTTCAATGATCTGTTCATCGGGATAGGCCTTAACATTAAAAGCGGTCCCGAGGACCTTCACTGTTGCACCGGTTACGTTCACATAGAACGGGATTTTTGTTTTGACTACATCGAAATACCCTTCCCCTTCTAGGAAAACCTTGCGGTTTTTGCGGCTGAAATACCCGTCGAACGTCAATTTGCTGCCTGCATTCAGCCAGACCGATGATCCGTCGGGCAACATAATGCTGGACCGTGAGCCATAGGGAACAAAATATTCGGTGATGCCGGCCCCGGACGGATGCCTGATCATCCCTCTAAATAAAAACAAACCTCCTGTGGCCAGCATCAGAAAAACTGCAACGGCAGCTGCGATCCGCCAAAACCGGAAAGAAGCCTGGATCGAAGGCTGGTTTTCCGTATTTTTTTCAGGGAGATTCACTCTTTTCGCAATGCGTTGCCAGGCTGTTTTTTCATTGTACGATTCTGCCGTCCTGGCTTTGACCGATGCCTGCCATGCATCCATCAGCTCATCAAAAAGCCTTCGGTTCTCCGGATCTTCTGAAAGAGCAGATTTTAATTCGCCCGCCTCTTCTTCGTTCAGGGTCGAATCAATATATTTAACCGTCAGATCAACAATATTTTCACTTGCGTTCTTCAATTTCTATCCACTTTTATACGTTAATTCCTTTATATGACCTGAAGCGTTTTATTTAATGTGACAAGGAACTGAAAAAAATATAAACCGGTCCGGCAAAATTTCTAACGGGGAACAATAGCAAAAGATAATGAAAAATAAAGTAATTCGGAATAACAAATAACAAGGTTCACCAATTTTACTATCGGGATTGATGCGATGGGAGGGTGTTCCTTTCGTAAAAAATTACCTGATCGTGCTGTACTTTATATCCTACAGGAGCTGTAAGTGTAATATATTCAAGTACCTGCTCAAGGGTTTCGTCTATCAGCACACCGCTGAACACATATTTCCTCAGTTTTTCATCCATGAAAAGGATCCTGACATTGTACCGCCTTTCAAGTTTGACCGCAAGCGACTGCAATTCCTCCCGCTCAATGATCCACTTTTCATCTTTCCAGGATGTATATTTCTCAGGTGCTGTAACATTGACAACCTTAATTTCTGCGGATCGATTTGTTTCCATCAATTCAGTTCCGGCAGAAGGTGAAAGACCGGGCGGTGTTTTATCCTCCGGATTCGTATCATCCGATTTCCCCGGCAAAATACTGCAAGTCGCCCTTTGATTGGTAAGGACAATTGTATTTTTGCCGCCCGTTTTTCCGGAAAGATTACCGGTTATTTTCACGGCGCCTTTTTCAACGGTGGTTTCAACCGTTTTTTCCTCGGGATACGCCTTGACATTAAAAACAGTACTCAGGGCTTCTATAGTAAGGTTGAATGTTTTCACCCTGAAAGGTTTTTGCGCCGGTACCACGGTGAAATGGGCTTCACCTTCGAGGCGGATTTCACGGTTTCGGATGCCATAATGACTGCTGAATACCATTTTGCTTCCCGCATTGAGCCAGACTACAGAACCATCCGGAAGGGTCATACGCGATTTTGATCCGTAAGGAACGCTGTATTCACTGTAGGTCAATGGATGCTGCCGGGCGTTATTTGTTCGCAAAACGATGTATAGGGCAAGTCCAAAAATGAGGGCAGCCACAGCAGCAGCAGCCGCACTTTTTAAAACCATTAGGAATGCATTCTTATGGGCACCTTTTTTTTCCTGGCCTTTCAATTGCAGGGATCTGTGGATGCGTTTCCAGGCTTCCTCCATCCTGTAATCCTCTTTGTTCCGGGCTTTGATGCTCCCCTGCCAGAGATCCGTGTATTCATCCAGGATTTTCCGGTTTAGGGGATCTTTTTTCAGCCATTCCTGCAATTCGGCCATGCGGCCAAAGGATTCCTCCTGCGTCAGAAATTCGGCAACGAAATCAGGCACTGCAAACTGATCCGAAGGAGAAGGATTTGTCATCATCGGGCAATATAGCGTATACAAAAAAACAAGGAGGCAATTCCCTGCATCAGGATTAATGCGGCCATTGGCAAATACTTCTTCAGGTCCTCCCTGAGCTTCTGCAAGGCTCTTGCCATTTGGGTTCTGACCGTATTAATCGAGATATTCAGTTTCACGGATATAGCTTCGTAACTCAACTCTTCAAAACGGCAAAGACAGAAAATTTCCCTGCATTTCTCCGGAAGGTCATCTATCGATCTTTCAATGTCCTTTACGGTTTCCTGTGAAATCAGATTGGCGAGAGGATAGGCATTTGAGGAGGGAGCAAGCCATTCTTTGTTTTGCAGCCTGAAGGTGGCATATTCTTCGTATTTCTTCATCACCTTCAGATGTTCCAGGTATTTAATGCATTGGTTATGGATACTGGAATAAAAATAAGACTTAACGGAATCTTTTATTTCAATGGATTTTCTCTTTTCCCAAAGGCTGATGAAAAAGCTGTCCACAATCTCTTCCGCCATGGCCTTTTCTTTCACATAGTTCTCGGCAAAAAAGCATAAATTCCGGTAATGGATCCTGAAAAGTTTTTCAAAGGCATGATCATCTCCTTTTTTTACCTGTCTGAACAGGTCGTTTTCGTATACGGAGATGGTCATATGTCGTGGTTAAACTTTATGCCTGCAAAGTAACCTATTTTGTGCATTAATTCAAAAATTAATGTCATTCGATTGTTTTTGTTGCATTATGTCTATATTTATTGAATAAAAATATTCATTATGATCGGGCTAAAAAACAACAAACGAAACGTTCTGATCCGGTTCATGCTGGGTCTGGCAATCATCGGATTCAATTCATCGACGGGTTGGGGGAATGTTCGAATTCCCCGCATTATCAGCAGCAATATGGTTGTGCAGCGGAATGCCCCGGTAACAATCTGGGGCTGGGCAGATGCACGGGAAAAAGTAACCGTTGCTTTTGCCGGCAGCAGGATTTCAATAAAGGCTGACAGTCAGGGAAAATGGAAAATTGTCTTTCCCTCCATGCAGGCTGGCGGGCCTTATTCTATGGAGATCCGGGGAAAGAACACCATCCTTCTTGATAATATCATGGTAGGAGAGGTATGGATCTGTTCCGGTCAGTCGAATATGGAATTTGTGGTGAGCCGGTCGAAAAATGGTCCGGAAGAGGTTAAAAATGCCGCATTTCCTGAAATCCGTCTGTTTGATGTTCCCAACCATGTAGCCTTCAAACCGGCTGAAGATGTTTCCGGAGGGGATTGGAAGGAGTGTTCACCGGCCACTGTGGCTGATTTCTCTGCAGTGGGTTATTTTTTCGGCCGGAACCTTTATCAGGACCTGAAGGTTCCGATAGGCCTCATCAGCACCAATTGGGGAGGGACGCTTATTGAAAGCTGGACCAGCGATGATGCCCTTTATACGATACCCGAAAGGAAGGAATCCGTTGACCGATTGCGAAATCTTGACCTGGCAAAAATAGAAGTGGAGCAAAAACAAAAAATCAATGCCATTAAAAGCATGGTGACGGGTGCGACCGATGGATTCATCAATGGCAAAGCAGTTTGGGCAGCGACAGATTATGATGATGCCGGCTGGGCAAAGTTGAATGTCCCCGGCCTGTGGGAAAAGTCTCTGCTTCCCGGCCTGGATGGAGTAGTTTGGTTCCGTCGTGAAGTGGAAATCCCGGAAGATATGATTCATTCGGATGTCATGCTTTCTCTTGGAAAAATTGACGATAGCGATATAACCTGGATAAACGGTATTCAGGTTGGCCAGATGGTAAATAAGTACAGCGCCGAAAGGAAGTACGCGGTTCCGCCGGGTACCCTGAAACCAGGAAAAAACAGTATTACGGTACGAATAGAGGACACCGGTGGCGGAGGGGGGTTCTGGAGTGAGGACAGTATGCTTTACCTGGAGGGACCAGGGCAACGTATCGCCCTGTCCGGTGAGTGGAAGTGTAAGATCAATCCGCTGCAATACAACTTTGATGAATCCATTGCCGGACCGAACGATTATCCAAGCGTATTGTTTAACGGAATGATATTCCCCTTGCTGAACTATGCCGTCAAAGGAGCCATCTGGTACCAGGGTGAATCAAATGCAGAGGAGGCTTTTTTGTACCGCAAATTGCTTCCGTTGATGATACACAACTGGAGGGAAAAATGGAACAATCCCGGTCTGACTTTCCTTATTGTGCAATTGGCCAATTTCATGCAGCCTCAGGAGTCCCCCGGAAACAGTGAATGGGCTGAACTTCGCGAGGCACAGCAAATGGCCCTGTCCCTTCCATTAACGGGCATGGCTGTGGCAATAGATATTGGTGATGCAGAAGATATACACCCGATAAACAAACAGGATGCGGGCTATCGGTTATCGGTTGCCGCCCGGAAAATTGCCTACAACGAAAACATCGTTGGCTCCGGTCCCGTTTATAAAACCTTTAAAATTGACGGAGGCAAAATAGCAATCGAATTTGACCATACAGGCAGCGGACTGGTGGCAAGAGATAAGTACGGGTATCTGAAGGGATTCTCGATAGCGGGTTCGGATCGGCAATTTAAATGGGCCAGGGCATCGGTTGTGGGCAATTCGGTTGTTGTATTTTCTCCTGAAATTGCAAATCCTGTGGCCGTGCGGTATGCATGGGCCGATAACCCTGATGACGCCAACCTGTATAACAAAGAGGGGCTTCCGGCCGCTCCTTTTCGAACGGATAGCTGGAAGGGAATAACCGAAAAACCGTAAATAATTAATTCGTAAAAATCATTTATTTTATTGCAAACATAAATTCATTTGCATTTGAGGGTTCATTTTTTTTAGTATCTTTGCCCCCCTATGTTGTAATAACAATTTGAATATGAATAGAGTAGTTGCCTCCCTGGCGGGATTGTTTTTGGTAGTTGGATTCTTGTGTGCACAGGATGGTATTAAGGATTCCGGAAACACGAAAAAATTCATTTACCGCAGCGCTGTAAACATGGATGAATTGTACGCCATTGATAAATCCATGCTTTCCGATCATCCGTTTGGTGAATTAACGGCAAGGAAGCTTTATGTGTTGCAGAAAATATATACCTATGTTGAGCCACCTTCACCGACCTCCCCCGGTGAGAAGACCATTGTGAAAAAACCCGTGATTTATAATACGATTTTAAAGCTGAACCGGAATCTCAAAAAAATGGTCAAAAAGGGGACAATGGACAAGAATAAAGCCACTTCTGATCTGAACCTTTGTTTGGATGTTGCCCTGTCAATTTCCGCCGATGATACCGGTGATTTTGAATCCGAACTCAAAAAAGCAAAAAGCCCGGATTCTATTGTTCAGGTGTTTCAGATGGTTGAATTGCGCTGAACTGTTTTTCGGACAATCCTTTCTGAAAAGACCTGCCCGGGTTTTCCTCATTAAACTTTCTTGCTTTCAAGTTCATGAGCCCTTTCACGTGCCCTGATGTAAGAAGCCTTGTATTTGATATAATGATTTCCCTTTTCAAACTCCCATAAGGCATTTCCCGCTCTGTAGATCTTTCCGATGCAGGCTTCAAAGATCAGGTTGTAATTAATGCCTGTTATGCGTTCTGCCTCAACTATCGTGGCAAACCGCACGCTTTTGTCGGCAAAATGACCGATCACCGGAAGGTGGTATTTCCGTTGTGATCTCTTCTGAAGCACTTTAACATTCATAAAACTACTTTTTAAAGTAATAATACGCTTTTTTCCCTGCTTTGTTAGCGGTACAATATATTTTAAAAATAATAAAAAATGGTGAATAAAGTAATTAAAATACGAACAGCCTGTTTGTAAATTGTGGAGTATGAATAAAAAAGTTTGTTGCCTGAAAAGGTCAGCAGGAGTTTATACGATGCCGGCATAGTGTCATAATTGCATTTGCAGTGCATGCGAATAGATCCAAATTGGTAAGTTGAGAACACTATTCGGCCTTATTCTGCAAGGAATGATCATCAGGACTACCTGAAAACCATTGTAGCTTTTCGGGAATAGTTTTTCCTGCATTCGGGGCAATAGAACGGTCAGATATTTGACCCCTAATTTTCCATTAACATCTTCCATTTCACTATCTTTGCATGCAATAAATCCGGATTATGGCATTTGAGATTGGCGAACAGAAATTTGAAAAATTTATCCTCGTGGGCGACAGGGTTTTAGTTAAACCTAAAACACCGCATGAAAAAACCAATACCGGTCTCTATTTGCCACCGGGAGTTCAGGAAAGGGAGTCCATTCAAAGCGGCTATGTTTTAAAAGTGGGTCCGGGTTATCCCATACCGGCCATCAATGAAGTGGACGAACCCTGGAAGGATAAGAGCAGCGAGGTCAAATATGTTCCTCTCCAGCCGAAGGAGGGAGATCTTGCTATCTACCTGCAGAAGAGCGGATGGGAAATTGAATTCAATAACGAAAAATATGTGATTATTCCTCATAATGCAATTTTGATGCTGATCCGCGACGACGAACTGTTTAAGTAAATAGTGCAAAAAGGCCATTTTTTTCAGGCCATAGGGAAATCCGAATGTTCCATTGAATTCAAGGTTTTATGCGGGATAACCCGATTTTCTCCCATAAATGAATCGGGAACTTTCCCCTCAATAGCTATACCGGATAAATCTTCATTTTTAAACAAAAGGAAGAACCTTTTTTTCCGTTCATATCCTGAATATGCCCTTTCGTCATTTTTATTTAACCTTATAGAGTAGGGGTCGTAAAATCGGAAAAACTACTCAAACTAAGGACCTTATTCCATGCGTACATTAAAAATCATACAGGAACAAACCTCGCTGATCAGAACCCATTACGATGATCCCTTGTTCAGGGCCGTCTTTGATGAATCGCCCGATGCCATATTCCTGCTCAACAGTGCTGATTTTACGATCATCGACTGCAACAGGAAAGCACTTGATCTGTTTCAGGCTCAGCATAAAAACGACCTGGTGAGTTTCGAGATATTCAACCTTTACGATGCAGAACCGGTTGAATTCAGCAAAGATCAGTTTATAGAAACCGTCAACAGCGGGCAGGAATACAGTCATGAACTGGCATTCAAAACCATACGGGGCAATATATTCTGGGGAAGATACTCGGTAAAGGCGATTGAAACAGCCTATGGCAAAATAATTGTTTTCCGCGCACGCCGGGTGGTTGACTATCTGAAGACGGCGGAGATGCTCTCTGCGCTGGTAAAACATACCTCAAAAGTAAGCGGTCTGGAATATTTCAGTGCCATAACCGGACTGCTTTCCAAAGCTTTTGATACCCGTTATTGTATCGTGGCCCGCATTGCTGAACCGGAAACCAAAATGGCTACAACCATTCATTGCTGGGCGAACGGCACGGAACGTGAGAATTTTTCCTTTTCGCTGAAAGGAAGTTCTTCCCTGAATGTCCTTCATGGCTACACAACCTTTTATCCCCGTAAACTGAAGGAAATGTTCCCGAATGATGAATTGGTCGCCGCTTTTGGTGCTGACAGTTTTATGGGAGCTCCGGTTTTCAATGCCAACGGTCAGGTGACAGGCATGATTATCCTTATGGATGACAAGCCCATGGAAGAGATTCCCAATTCGCGCTATGTGTTGTCTCTTCTTGCTTCAAGGGCCGGAACAGAACTTGACCGGATCAATTCGGAGAGCAAGATGCAGCAAAAGATTGATGAACTCATTGAATCGACGGGTCGTAAAGACAGATTCCTTCAGGTGCTCACCCACGATTTAAAGAATCCGTTCAGCACCATTATGGGTTTTTCAGAATTGCTTCGGGAAAAGATTCCGGATGCTGATAAAAACAAAATAAATCAGTTGGTCAACGCCATCGATGCCTCGGTAAGAAATGCATACGGACTGCTTGAAAACCTTACCGATTGGTCCAGAATGCAACGACTTTCCGTTAAACCTCTGATTGAAAAGACGGATCTTTATACAGCCGTGAAGGCAGCCTATGATCTGTACTACCATATTGCAGAAAATAAAGGTATTCAGCTGATCAGCTATGTGTATCCCGAAACCTGCATCCATGCAGATCAAAATATGCTGCAATCGGTCATGCGAAATCTTATTTCCAACGCATTGAAATATACTGCGGCAGGTGGCCAGGTTATCGTGGATGCCATGGTGCTGGACGACCGGATCGATATTACCGTTCAGGATACGGGTTGTGGGATTCCACAGGATGAAATTGACATTCTTTTACAACAGGAAGTCAACCAGTCCAGGGCAGGTACGGAAAATGAACCCGGCACTGGTCTTGGCCTTTCCTTATGCCGTGAAATGATCCGGATGAACAACGGTTCCATTTCGATCGAAAGCAGGGTCAGTGAGGGCACTACCGTTACAGTTACCCTGCCCGGCTGTTCGCAGGCATAAAATGCAGTAAGTTTTCCGCCGGTTATGAATCTCTGCCATTCCCTGTTTTTTCATCTCATTTTTTTCTATATTTGCACTCCGATTTTTAGGCCCCGTAGCTTAATTGAATAGAGCATCTGACTACGGATCAGAAGGT
>JAGDMB010000278.1 GCA_017860375.1 Bacteroidota bacterium
AAAGATAGGCTTCAGCCTGGGCGACAGTGCTGCCAATTTCATATTCCAGACCATGATGCTGTTGCAGCTGAGCTTTTATACCGACACCTTTGGTCTCACGGCCGCCGCTGCCGGCACGCTGTTTCTTGTGGCCCGGCTTTGGGGCGCCGTTGTGGATCCGGTTATGGGTGCCATTGGTGACCGCACCAACACGCGATGGGGCAAGTTCAGACCCTGGATATTATGGACGGCAGTGCCTTTTGGAATAATAGGATTCCTGGCCTTTCTCACACCCGATTTCTCCCATTCGGGCAAGCTTGTATATGCCTATATCACCTACATCCTCCTGCTGACCATTTATTCCATGAACAATATTCCCTATTCTGCACTCAGCGGGGTAATTACGGGAGACATGAAAGAACGGACCAGCCTTTTCTCCTTCCGTTTTGTGTTTGTCTGCCTGGCCACAATTGCCATCCAGGGTTTTGCCCTCCCCATGGTTAATCATTTCGGACAGGGCGACAGCGCCAAAGGATATGCCGTTACCATGGGCATCTTTGCCGGACTGGCCATGCTGTTTTTCTTTTTTACTTTCTTTACCACAAAAGAAAGAGTTAAACCCGATCCAAAACAAAATACGTCGCTGAAGGAAGATATTTCTTCCCTGCTGAAAAACAGGCCCTGGGTGATCATGTTCATCCTCTTTGTCATGATGTTCATCTTTCTGGCCATAAGGAACGGCAACCTCCTGTACTTTTTCAGGTATTACCTTGACAGGGACAGCCTCGCCATTTTCATGGAAAGCATCGATAAAGGACTTCTCGGACTGCTCAGCAAACTGGGATTTGCAGGAGAGGGTGCCCAAATCGCCGATGGCGCATTCAGCTTTATGAATATCCTGGGGCAACTTGCCTCCATCATCGGCATCATGATCTCGAATACCCTTGTGGTTAAGTTTGGCAAAAGAAATGTTTTCATGGCAGGACTTATCTTAGCCGCTTTATGTACAGCCCTGTTTATCATGATTCCCCCTTACGGGATCCTGCTGACCCTGGTACTGCAGATCATTTTTAACCTTGCATGGGGCATTACCATGCCATTGCCCTGGGCGATGATGGCCGATGTGGCCGATTTCTCCGAATGGAAACTCAACCGCAGGGCCACCGGCATTGTCTTTGCGGGTATAACGGTAGGCCTGAAAATCGGACTGGCTGTAGGAGGCTTCCTGGGCGCTTACATTCTTTCGTTATACGGGTACGTTGCCAATGCAGAGCAGACGCCGCATGCATTGACAGGTATCAGGCTGTCATCCAGTATTTATCCGACCCTTGCGTTGTGCGTTGTCATTATTATCCTGTTCTTTTACTCGATCTCGAAATCCATGGAACTTAAGATCCAGGATGATCTCGCGGAAAGAAGGAAGAATTACAAGGCTTGAGGATGGTGTGCGGTGAACGGTGAGCGGTCAGTTTGTTCAGGTTGCCTATTGTTTCGAAAGTTCAAAAGTTTGAAAATTTGAGAGTTTGAAAGTTTACAGATTAAAATTCAAATGCAAATTTTAATTCAATCGATGGAGAACATTCAAATCTTCAAATCTTCAAATTTTCAAATCATTCGATACAATCTTTGTTCTTTGTTCTTTATTCTTTATTCTTGATTCTTAATTCTTGATTCTTTAAAATATGAACTCTGTTTTTAAAAATTTAAAATAACCCTGAAATGAAACATCCTGTAACTATCCGCATGCTGGCATCGGTAGCCATTGGATCGGTATTGATCCTTCTTGCCTGTAAAAAGCCCGAACCGGCCCTGAAAGATGCCTTTGCAGACCGCTTTCTCATCGGTACCGCGATGAGCGTACCCCAGATCATGGGAAAAGAGCCGGGCACAAAGGAATTCGTGGTCAAACACTTCAATTCCCTGACGGCAGAAAATTGCATGAAATGGGAAAAAATCCATCCCCAGCCCTCCGTATATGATTTCGCGCCTGCAGACAGCACGGTTGCCTTTGCAGACCGCAACGGGATGTTCATGATCGGGCATTGCCTCATCTGGCACCAGCAGACACCCGGCTGGGTTTTTACCGATTCGCTCGGAAATCCGCTGACCCGCGATGCGCTGCTGGCCCGCATGAAAGATCATATTTATACCGTCGTCGGCCGGTATAAAGGGCAAGTAAAGGGCTGGGATGTGCTGAATGAGGTCCTGGCCGATGACGGCAGCCTTCGGAAGACAAAATATCTTGAGATCATAGGCGAAGACTATATGCAGAAGGCTTTTGAATTTGCCAGAGAAGCGGATCCGGATGCCGAACTGTATTACAATGACTACAATATTGAAACTCCGGCCAAAAGGGACAGTGCCGTAAAACTTATGCGCACCCTGCAGTCGAGGGGCGTGAAAATTGACGGAGTGGGCATACAGGGACATTATCATATGGATTTCCCCGAGCTGAACGATATCGACCTTGCCATTCAGCAGTTTGGCGAACTCGGGCTAAAGGTCATGTTCACCGAGCTGGACATCAATATACTACCCCGCCCAGAAAATATGAGCGGAGCCGATATCTCGAAAAACTTCGAATTGCAGAAGCAAATGAATCCGTATCCTGAAAGCCTGCCGGATTCTGCCCAGCAAAAACTTGCGGAACGCTATGCGGATATGTTCAGGATATTTGTCAAACACAGCGACAAAGTAAGCCGTGTTACCTTCTGGGGTGTGCATGACGGACAGTCGTGGCTGAATAACTGGCCGGTAAAGGGAAGGACCAACTACCCCCTGCTTTTTGACCGCAATCTTCAACCAAAGCCTGCATTTTATTCGGTGATTGAAACGGTGAAACAACCATAAGGTGAGGGGGAAGACAATTCATTATCACATCCTGAAACTATATATTCTGTTTTGAATTAAAAACCGCTACTATGCACAACAAAACCAGGAAATCAAGTAAAGAGGCTCCTTACAGGAATCCAAAAGCTCCCGTGAACAAAAGAGTGAAGGACTTGCTGTCGCACATGACGCTGAACGAAAAAGTTGCCCAGCTAATGGGTTTATGGAATGGCGGCGTGGAAGATTTTAAAGAGGAAATTTTCAGCGATCCTGCAAAAATGAAAGAGATATTCGGTAACGGTTGCCACTCAATTCATCCCGCGCCCTTCGGCATCAAGGCAACAGTGGAAATGCGGAATAAAATTCAGAAATACCTGGTGGAGGAAACACGGCTGGGAATACCGGCACTCTTTACGGATGAAGGACAACATGGTATGATGCGTCCGGATTCCACGGTATTTCCCCAGGCTATCGGACTGGCCTGTTCCTGGGATCCGGACCTTTTCGAACAGGTTTACGGAGCAGTGGCTCATGAAATGAGGTCAAGGGGTACACACCATGCCCTTACACCGGTTATCGACGTATGCCGTGAGCCAAGATGGGGAAGGGTCGAAGAAACCTATGGTGAGGACCCCTATCTCAACGGAGTCCTTTCCTGCGCTGCTGTCAAGGGGTTGCAGGGTTCCGACAACGGAAAGGTTGCGGAAAACCATGTAGCGGCTACCCTGAAACACCTTGTCGGACATGGCGAATCGGAAGGAGGCCAAAATCAGGGACCTGCCAACTATTCCCGGCGCGTGCTGCACGATTATCACATGCCTCCTTTTAAAATGTGCATTGACAGGGCAAAACCGGTTGCCGTTATGCCCTCATACAATGAGGTGGACGGTGTTCCCTCGCATGCGAATGAATGGCTGATCAAAGACCAGCTGAGAAATAAATGGGGCTTTAAGGGGATGGTTGTTTCCGATTATTATGGGGTCGACCAGCTCTTTCAGAAACACTTTGTGGCCACTGACGGAAAAGATGCCGCACAGATGGCTTTCAATTCAGGTGTCCAGTACGAACTGCCGCAAGGCAATCACTACAAGCATCTGCCTGCTCTTCTGAAAGAAGGAAAGATCAGGAAGAATGAAATCGATAAAGCCGTGGAGAAAGTCCTGAAACTAAAGTTCGAGCTTGGAATCTTTGAGAATCCATATGTAGAAATATCCGATGCCATCAAAGTAAGCAAAAAACCTGAACATAAAGAACTTGCATTGAAGGCCGCCCATGAATCCATCGTATTGCTTAAAAATGATAACCTGTTACCGCTTCAAAAAAACAAATACCGGAGAATAGCGGTTATCGGTCCCTGTTCAAAAGATCTTTACTTTGGAGGCTATGCAGGGGAACCCTATGGTAAAGTCAGTATTCTGGATGGAA
>JAGDMB010000279.1 GCA_017860375.1 Bacteroidota bacterium
ACAGGTAAGGCAATTCTTCGAAAGGCACATAGCCTTTCCAGTCGTATTCGCTGGTCCAGCCGGGCAGGATCCCGATCACGGCGTCACGTTTCCGCAGGGGAATTCCGCCAGCACAAAACAGGCCGATATTGCCTTTTACATCGGCGTACACAGTGTTCTGGGAAATAGCCTGAAAGGTTCTCAAGGCATTTGTAAATTCCGTCCAGTTGTTCGCACGGTTGAGATAATAAACAGTTTGCATTTCGTTGCTGGGTTCATCCCCCACCCAATGCATGCTGACGGTCTTTCCCGGGAAATCTTTAAAACCCGAAACAACGGCACCCCGGAACGAAAAATATAATTCTTTTTCGATTTCTCCGCCTCCTTTGATTTTGATCGTTTCCCTGACCACCTGGAAGTTTTTCCACTCACCTTCGTATTCATACTGGTTTGAATCGGCGGGATTTATTTTTTCTTCATAGAAATCCAGGTTATCCACATAGGCATTGGTCATTCCCCAGGCAATGCTGTCGTTATGTCCGCAAATAACCAGTGGCTGCCCGGGGAGTACAAGTCCGGTTACATTGACTTTGCCGGGAATACACTCATGCATTTGTATCCAGATTCCCGGCACGCTAAGGCCCAGGTGCATGTCATTGGCCAGCAATGGTTTACCTGTAATGCTCCGTTCGCCCGAAACCGCCCAGTTGTTGCTGGCATCCAACACGTCGGCCCCCATTTCTGCCAGTTTTCGTGATTCCATCAACAGGGAGGAGATCATTCCTCCTTCCTTTCCGCCCGGTTCCTTTGCGTATACCACTGATTTCTGAGAGGCCAGATCAGGAAGGAGTTCCTTGTACAGTGTGCTATCTACTTTCTGACGGATCTCTTCGAAAATGATCTCACTCCACCCTGCTTTCAGGTCCCATGCCATATAACCGATCAGGTTGAGGGAATGGACCGGTTTCCATAAGTCGGGTTTATATCCCAGGAGGGTGAACTCAACCGGAAGCTTTTTTGAATTGCGTTCAATGTACAGATTGACACCGTCGGAAAATGCCTGCAAAGCCGATATAATGCCCGGATCAGTGGTGGTCATTATTTTTTCCGATTTGGCCTGATACCGCAACAGCCTTAGCAGATAATCCGTATTTACAAAGCTTTCACCCAAGATCTCACTGAGTCGTCCCTGGGTGACCCTGCGAAGGAAGTCCATCTGCCAGAGCCTTTCCTGTGCCATGGTATACCCTACCGCCATGTAAAGATCATGCTCATTTTCGGCATAGATGTGCGGAATGGCGCACTTGTCGCGCAAAATAACCACTTCCGACTGCAGTCCCATAAGGGCAATATCTTTATTATAATCAGGCACTGCCCGGCGGGTAACAACCCGGAATGCAATGAATGCTCCGATAAGCACAACAATTATTAAAATCAAAAGTGCGGTTAATAAACGTTTAATGGTTTTCATGGTATTGCAGATGTGTATTGATAAAAATAAAACTTTTTTACGTGGAATGGTTGGCTGTGTGATAAAATTATTAACTTAGGTCTGAACCTGAACAATAAATACAACGATTTATGAACTTTAAAAGACTGGTCCTGACAGCACTTCCGGCGTTTTTTGCCGTTTCTCTCCTGGCAAATACAGCGGACGATACCCTGCAAACCGATAAGAAACAGGAAAAAATAAAGAAGGGTTTTACATTCGGTGCGGTGCCGGCAGTTACGTACAGCACTGACCTGGGTTTTCAATACGGGTTGGTCGTTAACCTGTACCATTTTGGCGACGGAAAATCCTATCCAAAATACCATCACAGTCTCTACCTTGAATGGTCGAGGTATACAAAAGGAAGCGGCGTGAACACGATCCGCTACGATTCGGAATACCTGATCCCCAAAATCCGCCTTACGGCTGAGCTGAGTTACCTGACGGAACAGGCACTTGATTTTTACGGATTCAACGGGTATGAAGCGCTTCTCGATGAGTCACTTTCGGATGATGAGGATACGGCTTATATTTCACGGATGTTTTACCGCATGGACCGAAATATGCTCCGCGCCAAGGCCGACTTTCAGGGGCCTATAATGGAAAAGAAACTGCGCTGGATGGCAGGCATCGAGATGAGCAGCATAAAAACAGGAGATGTGGATATCGAAAAACTGAACAAAGGGAAAGATGCGGAGGACATGCTGCCGGATACTTCCCTCTTATTCGAAAAGTATAAGAAATGGGGTGCTATTCCTGCCGATCAGGCGGACGGAGGAACTACAACCCTTTTGAAAGCAGGTGCCATATACGATACCCGTGACAACGAACCCAACCCGATGAAAGGTATCTGGACCGAACTTCAGTTTCTCTGGGCTCCATCCTTTATTGGAAACGGAGACCTGTCCTATTCGAGGATAATTTTTACCCACCGGCAATATTTCACGCTTGTCCCAAAAGTCCTGTCATTCGTTTACCGGTTAAGCTACCAGGGAAAACTCGGCGGCACCATGCCGTATTACATGCTGCCCTTTGCTTACAATACGGCACCCGAATATACCCGCGACGGCTTTGGAGGGAACAAGACCATCAGGGGTGTTCGCCGCAACCGTGTTGCAGGGGATGGTGTTGCATTTGGCAATGTTGAATTCCGCTGGAAATTTTATCGCGGTGTGGTATGGAAACAGAATGTATACCTTGCATTGAATACTTTCTTTGATGCCGGGATGGTGCTTGATAAATACGAATACACATTGGATGAGGCTTACCGCAGTGAATGGGAGAAATTTTTTCCGGATACCGATGAAAGTCTGCACATGGGCTATGGCGGAGGGCTGCACATTGCCATTAATGAAAATTTTATAGTGGCTGCCGATTTTGCCAAGGCGGTTAAAAAGGATGACGGGAACCTGGGTGTCTATATCGGATTGAATTTCCTTTTTTAAGCCATCAGCCGGAATCACCCCGAAGGTGTAAAACCGAAAATCAATCACCGGTCTGGTATCGCTGACTTCCTACCAGTCTGCCGAAGCTCTCGCAGGGATTTATGAATCCATTTTTTACGATGAAATACTTTACCGTAAAATCATTTGCATTTGCTCTGGTAGCAGGCTGGCTTGTTCCGATTCCCAATTTAACGGGACAGTCGTCGCAGGGAGAAATCCATTTTGTCGTTTCCATGGAAAATCCGCGCCATCATCTCTATCATGTGACCATGCAATGCCGCGGCCTGCAAAAAGACAGCCTTGATTTCAGCATGCCGGCATGGAGTCCGGGTTACTACAGGATCATGGATTATTCACAGAACGTGCTTAATTTCAGGGCAGCCGGTGAAAAAGGAAATATCGTTTCATGGAACAAAACCGATAAAAACACCTGGCGGGTATTCACAAACACGACCGATACCCTTACCGTTGAGTATGACGTGTATGCCTTTACCGTTTCCGTGGCTGACCCGTATCTTGATGAAGGCAGGGGCTTTATTTCCCCCACCGGTATATTCCTGTACATTGACGGAATGATCCGGCATCCGGTAACACTCAGCATCAGGCCTTATTCAGGTTTTAAGACTATATCCACGGGTCTCGATCCGGTAAAGGATATCCCCTATGCGTTTTATGCACCCGATTTTGACGTGTTGTACGATTGTCCTGTCCTCCTCGGCAACCAGGAAACACTGACCTTTACAGTACAGGGAATTCCCCATACCCTTGCCATTGAAGACCCGGGGAAAACAGACCGGAAAAAGCTGATCCGTGATCTGACCACGATCGTTGAAACCGCATCATCGGTGATGGGTGAACTTCCTTACCGCCATTATACTTTTTTGATGATGAAAAAGGGAATGGGAGGTCTTGAGCACTCCAATTCGATGACGGTTTATTACGACCCTGAAGGTATGGCCGATGAAAAAATATACAAAGGGTATCTTGGCTTTCTTGCCCATGAGTATTTTCATCTGTATAACGTGAAGGCCATCAGGCCATTTTCGCTGGGCCCCTTTGACTATGAAAAAGAAAATGACACGCGGTTGCTCTGGATATCGGAAGGGTTTACGGTTTATTACGAGGTTCTGATTATGAACCGGGCCGGTTTTCTCAGCCGTGACGAATGCCTCGTTGAATTCAGCCGGGTGATGAGGAATTTTGAGAACTCGCCGGGGCATCTGTATCAGTCTGCCGAAGAATCGGGGACAAATGCATGGATGCAGTTCTTCAATTTTCTTGACCCGGGAAAAAACAATACCACCCTTTCATATTA
>JAGDMB010000280.1 GCA_017860375.1 Bacteroidota bacterium
ATATGGATTATCAGTTGGCCAGGTGAACTTTGTCCCCAATACCGCGCCCACTCCAAAAGAGCTGGCAAAATCGTTTCCATGGTCGCTTAATTCAACATGATCACCAAAATAGGCGGTATGCGGCATGATGGCTTTGTAAGTCTTTCCTTTCAGCCTGATTTGCCAGCTGCTTGTCGGATCGGATGAAACCGTCTGGTTGGTATAGGGCATATTGTAGATCGACATGCAGGTGCCACAGGGACAAATTTCGATCACCGCATCGGGTTTGATTTCCCTGGCCGTATGGTAAATCATTTTAAAAAATTCAGGCAACATCTCGACGGATTTTCCGGGATATTCCAGCGAACGTTTCCAGTTGTAGTCCGGCGGCACCGCGTTCAAATGCTGTCCGTCAAGTTTTAAGCCATCAAATCCCCAGTCTTTCATGAACATCTCAACGGTTTCCCGGGTATAGGCAAGGGTTGCTTCAGATGCCGGTGACAGATAATAACTGTCCCACCAGGTAATATACTGCGGGGCCCCATCCTTGTTAATCAACAGGAGTTCGGGATTTTCTTCCAGTACTTTGCTTCCGGGATCAGCGGCAAGCGGTGCCCACCAGAGCATGGCTTTGAGCCCATGCCCATGAATGGCATCAATCATTTTTTTCATGTCTTTTGAGCCACCCGGGAACCTCTTCGTGTCAACGTTCCAGTCTCCTTCCGCTACCTGGTATCCATCGTCAATACCCGCCCATTTGATGCCCATCTCTTTGACTTTGGGAAGGGTATTGATGATATTTTCCGTGGTAAATTTTCGCTCATACCCCCATCCGCACCACATGCTTTCGAATGCATCCTCTTCAGAATCAGCAAATTTAATACCTTTGGCCTGCATGACCTGAGCGTATTGCCGCAGGGCATTATAATAGTCTCCTTTGTGCGTGGAAACGAAAGTCTGAAAGGTATGAAGGGTATCACCCGCTTTTAATTCGGCAGGGTCGCTGTACCGATAGGTTATTCCTATTTTTACGCCATCCGCGTATTTATCGTAGTCCACCGGTAAAGAAACCTCCCTGGGGACAAGGTCGAGATGCCCGATTGCAATGCCGCCGTCTTTTCTCCAGATATCGGTTACGGGGATTCCTCCGCCATAATCGGATTGATTCATGCCCATGTAATTTTCCTTATAGAATCCGGGTGAAAGAGGCAGCACCCAGTCCGCACGTGCATCGGTTGAACTGCCCTGAAAGGAATAGAATGCGGGAGTATCAGCCTGTGCCAGAATCTGGTATTGATGGTTTACCCATCGGTTCACCAACAGGTCTTTCTTTCCGCAATTTATATAGCGGACATTGAAAATCGCCAGACCCGGAAAGGCATCATAGATTTTTACGGATATTTCCTTGACAATATCCATATCCTTTAACCCGGACCGGCCCCTGAGAATGATTTCCTCACCCTGCCCCAGACTGTCATTCAGCACTTTTTTGCTGGTTTTTTCCATCCGGAAATCTTTCGTGGTGAAATTCTTTGTCTCCAGGTATTCCGTCAGCTGGTATGATTCCATAAAAGGAAGGGTTTGGGATGACAAAGAATTCACCCTGCTGAACATTTGTTTGTCGAACTCAATTTGCAGATCACCGCTCCTGATCACAAGGTCTTTTTTACAGGAAACCAACAAACCTGTCAGGGCTATCAGGAAGATCAATTTAGGAATAATAATGGTTCTCATTTCAGTTTCGGTTTAGTATTTGGACTGCATTCCCGCGGTATACTTTTCTCAGAACCTCAGCGGGGAGGCCGAATCCATTCAGTGGCCAGTGGTAATTAAATTGTTCGGTTTCATAGAAATGTTCGTCTTCCGATTCCAGAATCCGAAACGTGACTGCATACATCTCATCATCCATCCCCATATCCGTGCCGTATACAATGCGATCCTGGTATTTTTCATAAAATACCTTTACATACCGCGGGATGGGAGCCGTCTCAGCGTATCTGGCCGAATTGTCAGCCCACAGATTGGGATACTTGTCGAACAACCTTCCCAGTATGGCGAGATCGTAGCAGCAGTTGGCAAAATGACAGGCGATAAACCGGGTATTCGGATTGCGTCTCACACAGTTTTCAAGGGTTTGAATCAATTCCCCATGATCAAGGATACCCTCCTTTGTCAGATCGATCCTCCAGTCGTAGGCATTCATCAATCCGTCATTGGTGGAATCCATCGGCTCATACATCCATATTGGGTCAGCCACATGGATGTTGACCGGCATGCCCAGTTCAGCGCATTTTGCCCAGACAGGTTCCAGATCCGGATTGTCGATGTGAAGACCATAGGCCGGAGTGGGTTTCGAATATACCAAACCTTCGCCTTTGTCTCCCAATTCCCCGATTCCTCTGGCTCCTTTATGGTAGCAGCGCACCAACTCCTTAATGGCATTTTCCGTCCAGTTTTCATCGGTGTCATACCCGGTGTAATCGATACCGCACCAAAGCTCGAATTCCCGGGGAAATTTTGCGTATTTCTCCACAACAGAATCAAATCCGGCTCCCGTCTCCTTGGAAAGTATCACCGTTTTTTCTATCCCCCTTTTTTTCATTGTGGTCACCCAGTCCTGGATTTCCTGTTCATTGGCTGCATAGTCGTGTGAATGCATATCCACCACAGGGTATGCGGCTTTTTCAACACTGGTTTTGGGGATGTTGTATACTGACCTTGGACGGTAGTTTTTTAAGGTCAGGTCTGAAACAGACTTCTCAGACTTCTCAGGCTTCCCTGACTTCTCCGGACAACAGGAGAAAACTACCATGAGAAAGATTGGGATTACGATTTTTGACCTCATACAGAATATTTTTTAAGATATTACCTTCAGTTTGTTTTGTATCAGTTCCCGGGTTTTTTCAATGGCTTTCGGAAATACGATCCTCAGGTCTATTTCATCGGTATGGATAAGTTCTTCTTTAAGCCGGCGCATGAATGCATTTTTGGTTTCGGTAGCAAGATTGATCTTGGTAATCCCTTTCCTGATGGCACTGACCAGCATCTCATCCGGGATGCCTGAAGCTCCGTGCAACACCAGGGGAGTGTGCACAGCAGCCTTGATTTCACCCAAAAGCTCCAGGTTGAGTTTGGGTTCCTGCCTGTAAAAACCATGGGCTGAACCAATGGCAACAGCCAAAGCCGTCACCCCCGTTTCCTCAGTAAAACGCTTTGCGTCCCCGGGTTGAGTAAATCCGGCAGGATCCTGACTTTGATGAAGTTTCGCAATATAACCCAGTTCCGCCTCCACATTCGCACCGTATTTTTCAGCCCGTCGGACCACTTCCTTTGAAATTTTTATGTTCTCTTCCAAAGAGCGTTCACTGGCATCGATCATCACCGAATCAAATCCGGCATCAAGGCAACGCTGCACCAGGTCTATGGATCCCCCGTGATCGAGGTGTATCCAGCCTTCCACACCGGAACCTCTCAATGCCGTTTTTGCCATTTGAGCAGCAAGTTCAAGACCCATATAACGGATTGAGCTTTCCGAGAGTTGCAGAATGATGGATGCATGCTCTGCTTTTGCTCCGCTTACAATGGCATGAAGTGTTTCAAAGTTATAGAAGTTGGCTGCCAGAATGGCTTTCTTCTCCTTGCTTAGCTCACGCAATTTGGTTTGCAGGTTCATGTCAGATGGTGGTATTGAATCTTTCTTTGGCTATCCTTTTCACTTTTTCCAAAGTTTCAAAAGCAGAAGTCCCTCCGGATCCGGTCGTATTGATCGCCCCGGTCAAGGCGGCGAATTCAAGGCATTCTGTTAAAGGTCTGCGGTTTGTATATTTATAAATGAATCCGGAATTGAAGCTGTCACCTGCCCCGATGGCATCCACTACCGATCCGTTCAGAAACGCTTTTTGGGTGACAACCGTTGTTTTATCCCACATCAATGCCCCTTGTTCGCCATTCTTAACCACCACGACATTGCAAAAGGGTTTTATGGTTTCAAGGGCTTTCTCGATGGTTGAACATTCAGTGAATTGCTGCAATTCATTTTTATTGGGAAGAAATACATCCACATAAGGCAGCAGGCCTTTAAGATCAATATCCCACCTCTCATGCGGGTCCCATTGCGGATCGAAAGAGGTTGACAATCCAAGCTCTTTTGCCCTTTTAAATACGCGGATCACATCAGGTTTCAAGCCTTCCTGAAGAAAAACTGAACTCAGATGCATATGGGATGCGGTATTTAGAGCTTCGTCCG
>JAGDMB010000281.1 GCA_017860375.1 Bacteroidota bacterium
TGCTTCCTGTTTTAATGCTGCAATTCGCTGTTTCTCAGGATTATCTTTCCGGTAAGAGGTTAAATCTGAAAGATGACTGAAATAGGTGGAAAGGGCAGGCTGAATCTCTCCCAGTTGAAAAGATCCCTGAACGATTTTCTGACTGTCCGGGGAATGCTGAAATCCGCTGTCGGAAAGTGCTTTTTCAGTCCACCGGCGGATGCGCATGACATCCTGGTATTCAGCCGGATTGTTGATGAGGGTCAAAATATCGCCGGAATGAACCATCTGGTTATCGGCAACAAAGATCATATTCATATTGCCTGCAGCATGTGCCATCAGGTTGGCAGGGGGATTTTCGGTGGTAATAACGATGCCGGATCTCACCGAATCGGGGTAACGGAAAACGGATGCAAACAAAATGAGGACGATCAGAAATCCAAGGACAGCTGTTGTACCCCAGCGTGTGATCCATCCGGGAGGCCTGCCGATGACATCCTGAACGGGCGCACTTCTTATTTCAATATTTTGATCTGTGTTACCGTCCATTCGTTATTGTTTCTTGTTCATAATCTTTTATTGAACCTTTATTCCTGTCATTTCACCTGAATCAACAAATCAACAAATCAACAAATATTCACACTCCGAGTTCCAGCTGGTTTTTCACCAGATTATAATACGCGCCCTTTTTGGCTGTCAGCATTGTATGATTTCCTACTTCTATCAGTGACCCTTGTTCAAGCACCGCTATCTGATCGGCATTTTTGACCGTACTGAGGCGATGCGCGACAATGATCACTGTTTTTTCACGGAAGAACTTTTCAAGGTTATGCATGATCACCAATTCATTATTGGCATCCAATGCATTGGTCGCTTCATCAAAGAAAATGAAAGAGGGATTTTTGTATACGGCCCTGGCGATAAGGATACGCTGTTTCTGTCCCTGGCTCAGGCCATGACCTTCGTTTCCGATGCGGGTATTGTACGACAATGGCAGTGACTCCACAAATTCGCGTATATTGGCAATTTCCGCTGCCTGCAGCAACCTCTGAATATCCACCGGATCATCCGCCATGGCAATATTGCGTGCAATGCTGTCGGAGAAAAGGTAACCATCCTGCATGACCGCGCCGCAATTCTGTCTCCAGAACCGGGTGTCTATGCCCGACAGGAAGGTATCCCCGATCTTTATGGACCCCTGGGTGGGAGGATAAAATCCCAGCAGTGTTTTTATCAGGGTGGTCTTCCCGCTTCCGCTTGTCCCAACGATGGCCGTTATTTTTTTCCCCGGAATGACCAGGTCGATTTCCTTCAGTGCAAAGTCCGACTGAGGGCCTTCATACTGGAAACTTACCTTGTTTATATGCACATCATGCCTGGAAGGCAGCGAAGACAACCTGGCCGTTCCTGCAGGCTCCTCCTCTTTTTTAAGGTGAATTTCACCCAGCCTCTCCAGGCTTATCCTGGCATCCTGGGCATGGTGAATGAACAGGGTAAGTTGTTCCAGGGGTGCGTTAAGCTGTCCCAGGATATATTGAATGCCCAGCATCATACCCAGCGAAATCTTACCGTCCAGCACGGCATAGGCGGCAAGAACCGTGATCACAATGTTCTTCAGTTCATTGATGAGCATTGCGCCTGCCTGCTGGTATTGCGATAAGGCAAGACCTTTGACATTGAGCCTGAAAATACGTGCCTGGATATTTTCCCATTCCCAGCGTTTCTGCTTTTCACAATTGTTCAGCTTGATTTCCTGCATGGCCGTAACCAGCTGAATGATATTGCTCTGATTGGAGGACAGCTGGGCGAACATTTTGTGGTTAAGATTGCGCCTGCGGCTTAGAAAAGCGCTTACCCATGCAATATAAAGAACACTTCCGATCAAGAAAACTACGAATATCAATGGATTATAAAACAACAGCACGATTCCGAAAATGAGCAGATTAAAGGACGAAAAAATGACCGAAAGAGAGGATGTGGTCAGAAACTGTTCAATTCGGCTATGGTCCTGTATGCGTTGTATGAGGTCACCGGTCAGTTTGGTGTCGAAAAAGGCGACCGGCAGCTTCATCAGTTTCGTCAGAAAATCGGATATTAAGGATACATTGATGCGGGCACTCAGGTGCAGCAGGATCCAGCTGCGGATAAAGTCGACCATGCTGCGCGACACCAGCAGAACAAGCTGTGCAATTAGAACGAGCAGAATGAAACTGCGTACCTGCCGGTTGATACCAATGTCAACAATGGCCTGCGTAAGGAATGGAAATATCAGCTGGATAAGGCTGCCAATGAAAAGTCCCAGGATCAGCTGGAACACATATTTACGGTACGGCTTCAGGTAGGAGAGAAGATAACGGAATCCCGACTTATTGACCGGCTCGTCTTCTGTGGCGTAGAAATCCGGACCGGGTTCCAGCAACAGGCAGATCCCTTTTTCAGTGCCGATATCCAGGGTGCTTGCCCAGGAGCCGGTAAATTCTTTGCGGTTGTATTGGATCAGCCCGTGAGCCGGATCCGCCACATGGATCATGTATTCCTTTTTGCCATTGACCTTTCGCTGGCTGATTTTGTATACCACAATGAAATGTTCCTGCTTCCAGTGTACAATGCAGGGCAGGGGGATCTCGTGTGCCAGCTGCTCAAAATCAATTTTAACACCGATGGTTTTGAATCCCGTGGCTTCCGCTGCATCGCTTATTCCAAGCAGGCTCACTCCTTCACGCGTCAGATAGCTGCGTTCCCGCAACGTCTGGAGGGAATAATTCTTTCCATAGAATTTTGCGATCATCCTGAGGCATGCAGGTCCGCAGTCTTTGGCGTCATATTGCTGATAAAAGGGGAAACGGGCCATACGGATCGATTTCTCATCCAAGGTACTGCAAAATCTCAAAGAATGCAATACCAAAGGGCGGATCCCTAAATCTCGCTTATAGTAAAAGTCGCATCCAGCCGCACCGCAGTATCTCCCAGCACTTTAACCTGTTCAAAGACCATCCCGGAAAAAATACTGTCCCGGCTGAGGGTTAGCGGAACATTATAGGCAACAGGCGTGGAATCCTGTTTAAGGTAGTGCTGGATTTCATCAATTCCCTGCTGGATTTTTACCGGTGAATCAATGGCAGGTTCAACCACATACAAAAGCTGTGTAAGGATGCTGTACCATTGTTTTACCTTGCTGGTATCGGTACCGAACCTTGAAGTCTCAAAGCGGAAAGTCAGATGGTAGGATTCACAGCCCCAGTTGATGATCAGCAGGTGGTCGCCGGTCGGCAGTTCAAGCGTCTCGTATCCCATCAGGTCGACTTGTTTGTACTGGGCCCCGGGTAATACATTGGCATTGATGACCTGCTGTGGAATGCGCTTAAAACAATCGCTGCTTTTCGTCATGCCCTCTGCATCGTTTTCTTCAGCAGAAATTGTCTCTTTCCTTGCTTTTTCACGCACAGGCATTATCACCGTGTAGTCTTCTTCCGGTTCCTTTATACTCAGTTCTTTGCAGGAAAACACCGCACAGGGGCCACACAAAATAAACAACAGCGCAAAATACCCGTTTCTCATCCGATTCAGTTATGCCATTAGCGTAATGGTGGAATGGCATCAAATATACGGGATTTATAAGGATCTTGTTATGAACAAATAAGGAATTTTTAAACATCCCGGTTTCTGTTGGAATTTTTCTTTTACCATACAAAATGGATCCGTTGAAAAACGCGGCTGGTGACTATTATCTATTTGGGCTCCTCAACATTCGAAAATAGTACAGGAATATCCGAAAATGTTGAAAAGATGTGAAAAAGTATTTTATGTAAAAAACAGCAGCAGAAAATAATATTGTATTTTTACTGTCAGTCAAGTGGTTATTAGTAATAATTAAAATGTTATTGAAATGGTACGACAACCAAATACCGACCGGTTTGGCAAGGCTTGGTCAGATCAGATTAAAAAAGCAGTGTGGGAAAAAGGACAGGAAATCCCGGATTTTTCATCGGAGATCTGGAGAATGGATCGATATGCTTCACTAATGAAGTGGTCTGATTTTGGGGACAGAAAATCCAAATATGGCTGGGAGATCGATCATCTGATGCCGGTATTGCATAACGGAAGCGACAGCATGGATAATTTACAGCCGTTGCACTGGAAAAACAATGCGGAAAAGGGTGACCTCCTTCACTGGAAATGTTCCGTTAAGCTGTAAGTTTTCTGTAGCATAACAAAAAGGGAA
>JAGDMB010000282.1 GCA_017860375.1 Bacteroidota bacterium
TTCCGGATCAGGCATACGTTTTCTCCCCGGCTTCCTCGATTGGGCTTCCCGATCAAGGGGAAACGGCTTTCGGAATTCAGTCTTCCGGCCAGTCGAAGGGCATCGTCGCGGTTAAAAGCAATAAAAGTGTCCGGTGAAAAGTGCTGGATGAAACCTTTAAGAGATTCCATTAGTTTTCCGGCAGGCGATCCGCTGAACCTTTCCGGAGGGTCAAGCAGATCACATCCGTTATGACTGAGTGTTTTTGCCAACAGGGAAAGGGGTTCTTCGAAGCCGGTTGTTTTCCGTATGATCAGAGTGGAAAGCCTTGATAAGTCGGTATTCTCGGTCATGACAACCGGAATCTTTTGCGGGTGGCTGAAGATAAAAACGATTTTTGCCGGATTGATCAATATCACTTCATGGTAAAGCTTTCGGCCTTCTTCCATCAGCCGGTATATTTCATACCCCATTTCATCGGTCATGAAACCCGGCCCGGCCAGCTGGGAACTTGTAATTCCTAATACCCTGAACACGTTACCCCGGTTTTATACAAATATAAAATATCCGATGAATAAATTTCATCATTTTCTGTTAAATGACACGGTATTTTTTATATTTTCATGCCTGTTTTACGATTGCCCCGACAGTGTATTGAAAGCACCATTGGGATAATAAAAGAGGCATACACTGGTTTTAAACGTATTTATATTTATGACAAAGACATTTTTAAAAAGGGATTACACAGGGATTCAGTTGATTTTTCTGGTCCTTCTGAGAGTATCAATAGGCTGGCATATGTTGTATGAAGGAGCGGTCAAGATCATCAATCCCGATTGGTCATCCTTCGGATACCTCATGGATTCAAAAGGCATTTTTGCCGGATTGTTCAAAAGCATGGCTGCTCACCAGGGCGTTTTGCAGGCGGTGGACTACCTGAATATGTATGGATTGTTCCTGATAGGGCTGGGATTGATCGCAGGATTATTCACCCGGCTGTCGGTGATCTGCGGTATTGTTCTGCTGAGTTTCTATTTTCTGTCGCATCCACCCCTGGCAGGCATCCAGTATATTATCCCGCAGGAGGGCAGTTATCTCCTTGTCAATAAGACCCTGATTGAAGTGCTCGCTTTGTGTGTTTTGCTGGTATTTCCGACGGGTCAATCCGCAGGGCTGGACAGGTTCTTTCAAAAAAAAGATAAATAACCGGTAGAGAATTATGGCAAAAGAAAAGAATAAGGAAAAAGAACCCACCCGTTTGAAAACGGTTGGAAGAAGGGATGTGATCAAAGGTCTGGCTACGGTTCCGTTCATGGGGGCATTCGCTGCCGCATGGTTCAGAAAGAACAGCGTGGAGCGGCAGTTGAAAAACAGTCTTCTTGAAGTGATAAATCTTACGTCAGAGCCGGTTGAACTGGCTTCATCCACAGGGAATGCCAAACCTTTGCGGCTGGGAATTATCGGCTTTGGTATCCGTGGCCGTCAACTGTTAAGGGCAAGCGGATTCGCAGAACCAAAATGGATTGACGATGCAATAGCGGCCAATACCGAAAACAAGCTCAATACTTCCTATGAGGATTTCATGAAACAGGAGAATCTGAATGTAATGATCGCCGGCGTTTGTGATGTATTTGATATCCATGCCGAAGAGGCCATTCTCACGGGTTCAAATGTCAACCGTGAAGGGACGAAAGGAAAAATGACTGCTGCACCCAAGAGGTACCGTACCTACAAGGAATTAATTGCCTCGCCTGATATCGATGCCGTCATCATTGCGACGCCTGATCACTGGCATGCTACCATGGCCATTGAGGCGGCCCGCATGGGCAAGCATGTATACGTTGAAAAGCCAATGACCTGGACGGTTCCTGAAACCTATGAACTGGTGAAGGCGGTGAAGGAAAGCAATATCGTTTTTCAGTTGGGTCACCAGGGAAGGCAAACCGAAAGTTACACCCGGGCCCGCGAAGCCTTCCAGAAAAATGTCCTGGGAAAGATTACCCTGGTGGAAGTGTGTACAAACCGCAATGATCCAAATGGAGCCTGGGTTTATGATATCCACCCCAAAGCGGGACCGCAAAACATCGACTGGCAGCAGTTTCTGGGTGCCGCTCCTTATCACGATTTCAGTCTTGAACGGTTCTTCCGCTGGCGATGCTGGTGGGATTACAGCACAGGTCTGAACGGCGACCTGCTGACGCATGAGTACGATTCCATTAACCAGATCCTGGAAGTCGGCATTCCCGATTCCGTTGTTGCCTCAGGAGGTATATATTTCTTTAAAGACGGAAGAACGGTTCCCGATGTCCAGCAGGTTGTCATGGAGTTCCCGGAACGTGATCTTACCCTGCTTTACAGCGCATCCCTTGCCAGCGACAGACAACGAGGCAAGGTGATCATGGGCCATGATGCCAACATGGAAGTCAGTGATCGCCTGGTCATAAAGGCCGATCCGCAGTCAACGGTTTACAGGGAAAAAATTCAAAACGGGACGATTGATCCCCAGGTACCCATCTATTCTTATACCCCCGGGAAAAAAGGGATCGACGGTATGGCCTCGGCTACCGAGCAATACTTTGCCAGCCGCGGATTGTTGTATACCTATCGGAAAGGGATGAGGGTCGATACCACATTCCTGCATTTGCGCGAATGGATCAATTGCATCCGTGCCGGGATCCAGCCCAGCTGCAATATTGATCAGGGTTTTGAAGAAGCCATTACGGCTCATATGGCCACGATCGCCCTGCGCGAAGGCAGAAAAGTTTGCTGGGACCGGGATAAACAGCAGATAGTTTGAAATCCTTCCTGTTGCAGATGTTCTGAAATCCTACCGTGATTCGAATGGTCATCGGCTGCGGCCGGCCGTCTGAAGAGAGTTCAGAATAACGAAATCCACGCGGCATTGCACGTTGGATTCCAAATACATCATATGGGTTTATCCCAAAAGATTTTCATATCCAAATATTTTTTCGTATACTTATGCTACTATTAATCCTTAATATAATCCATCATGAGTAAGGAAAACAAAAAGTCAAAAATGTCCCGCCGGACATTTATCGGAAATACAGCCAAAGCCGCCGCTGTCTTTACGATCGTGCCAAGTCATGTAGTCAGTGGCCTGGGATATAAAGCACCCAGCGATAAGCTGAATATAGCCGGTATCGGTGTAGGTGGGGTCGGCAGGCATAATCTGGTGGAATTGAGCAATGAAAATATCGTTGCTCTTTGTGATGTAGACTGGAAGTATGCGCAGAAATGCTTTGATACCTTTCCGAATGCCAAAAAATACAAAGACTGGCGTGTCCTGTTTGATGAAATGAAAGATTCCATTGATGCGGTCGTTATAGCCACTCCTGATCATACCCATGCCATTGCAGCCTCTCATGCCATCTCGCTTGGGAAACATGTGTACGTGCAAAAACCCCTGACTCATTCGGTTTATGAATCGCGTCTGCTTACCAAACTGGCGGAAAAATATAAGGTTGCAACCCAGATGGGCAACCAGGGTTCCTCGGGTGAAGGTGTCCGCCTTGCATGCGAATGGATATGGAACGGTGAAATCGGTGAGGTCACGAAAGTGGAAGCCTTTACCGACCGTCCCATCTGGCCCCAGGGATTAAACCGGCCGGCAAAAGGCATGTGGGTTCCCGAAACCCTGGACTGGGATCTTTTCATCGGTTCTGCCCCCATGCGTCCCTACCATGAAATATATACACCCTGGAACTGGCGGGGATGGTGGGATTTCGGAACGGGCGCCCTGGGCGATATGGCCTGTCATGTTTTGCATCCGGTATTTCTCGGACTGAAACTTAAATATCCTGTCAAAGCTCAGGGAAGTTCCACACTCCTGCTGACGGATTGCGCACCGAATGCACAGGTAGCACGGATTATTTTCCCTGAACGAACGGCACTTAAAAAAGTAAAATTGCCGCAGGTGGAAGTGACATGGTACGACGGAGGAATTCAGCCCATGAAACCCGCCGGATGGCCGGCAGGAAGGAATATGAATGATGACGGTGGCGGGGTTATCTTCCACGGTACAAAGGACAAGCTCATTTGCGGTTGCTACGGCAAAGATCCCTGGCTCCTTTCCGGTCGCGTGCCGCAGGCACCGAAAGTGCTTCGCCGGGTTGAACTGTCTCATGAAATGGACTGGGTCAGGGCCTGCAAAGAAAGTCCCGAAAACCGGGTAGAGACAGCATCACCGTTCAGCCAGGCCGGC
>JAGDMB010000283.1 GCA_017860375.1 Bacteroidota bacterium
CTTGCCTATAAACCAACCAGACGGCTGTCGGTTGAGTCGGGTATCTATTATTCAAAATACGGCCAGGAAAAAACGGATATTAAAGCGGTTGCGGTTAATCTGGATCCTGTCGGCAATAATTATGAAACCGATGCAAAGGACGGATCGGAAGCCATTATCCAGGTCACCATCACCAACTCGACCGGTACTATCACCAACGCGGAAACCGGCGGTGCCAAATTTTTCGAAAACGATAATACCATCGCACATGGCGGAGAAACGAACGCAAATGTGCTGAATATTCCAACCGAAGAAAATCGTGACAACTTGCAGGCTTCGGATAACCTTACCGCGTACCAGTATTTTGATTACCTGGAAATACCCCTCATCGTAAAATACAAAGTCGTTGACCGGAAACTGGATTTTAACCTGCTGGGTGGAATAAGCACCAATTTCCTTGCCGGGAACAGCGTAAAAATGGCCGATGACGGGGAAAAATACGACTTCGGGGAAACCAATGAAATTTCAAAAATCAATTACTCCGGTTCGGTGGGTATCGGATTTGAATATCCGGTTTTGGCCAACCTGATGTTCAATATCGAACCCAAATTCAGGTATTTTCTGAATCCGATCGATAAAAGCGTGAACCTTAACGTCTATCCTTATTCCTTCGGCCTCTTTGCGGGCATCAGCTATGTCTTCTGAGCAGAGCCGGGAGCCAGGGATTATGACTTACTGAACACCGAACACTGCTTACACCATACCGACCACCGTTTACCGGCCTCTTACCGTTTACCGCTTACCGCATTACTTTCCTTCTGAAAATAGGAATTGCGCAGTTTTTTCTTATTTTTGTCCGCTTGATTCTTTCCGGGGACCGGAAACCCTATTTGAACCTTAATAAAACGGATCATGGCCATTAAAAAGAAGATACAGGAACTGCGGCGGAAGCGGGAGGAAGTTCAGATGGGTGGCGGAGAGGCTGCCATCGAAAAGCAGGTAGCCATGGGCAAAATGACCGCCCGGCACCGCATACAGACATTGCTTGATGAAGATTCATTTCAGGAATACGACATGTTCGTTGAACATGATGCACGCGATTTTGACATGGGCAAAAAAGTCCTTGCCGGAGACGGTGTGGTAATTGGGACAGGTTCCATTTCAGGCCGTCCGGTCTGTGTGTTTGCACAGGACTTTACCGTTGCCGGGGGATCGCTTGGATCCATGCATTCCCGTAAAATCGTGAAAATAATGGACCATGCCCTGAAACTGAAAATGCCACTGATCGGCATTAATGATTCGGGAGGTGCAAGGATACAGGAAGGCGTAAATTCACTGGCAGGTTATGGTGAAATATTTTTCCGCAACACGATATCCTCCGGTGTGATCCCCCAGATATCGGTTATTTTAGGGCCCTGTGCCGGAGGAGCGGTGTATTCACCTGCCCTTACCGATTTTGTTTTTGTGGTGGAAAACATCTCCAAGATGTTTATTACCGGGCCTGAAGTCATTAAAACCGTGCTGGGTGAGGAAATATCAATGGAAGACCTGGGAGGCGCCCGGGTGCACAGTGAAATCACCGGCAATGCCCATTTTTATGCCAAAACGGAGAAAGAATGTTTTGAACAGATCAAAAAGCTTCTGACCTTCATTCCCTGGAGCAATGAACAAAAAGCCCTGTTGGTGGAACCCAGGCTTCCACGCCCGGAATTCAAAGCCGGGGAGGTCATGCCCGATGATCCGAAACAACCGTATGATGTGCGCGATGTGATTAAGTCGGTGGTGGATGATTCTGAATTCTTTGAAATACAGGAACTCTGGGCTGCCAATATAGTCATCGGCTTCGGACGCATGGGAGGAAAGACCTGCGGATTTGTATGCAACCAGCCGCTTGTACTGGCCGGTGTGCTCGATGTGGACTCCTCCGACAAAGCGGCCCGTTTTATCCGGTATTGCGACGCCTTTGATATTCCAATTGTTACACTGGTTGACCTGCCTGGTTACCTGCCTGGCGTGGACCAGGAACATGCCGGTGTGATCCGTCACGGAGCCAAAGTGTTGTATGCATACAGCGAGGCCACGGCTCCAAAAATTACGGTTATCCTGCGGAAAGCATATGGCGGCGGATATATAGCCATGGGATCAAGGCATCTTCGTGCGGATTTTGTATTTGCCTGGCCCACGGCCGAAATTGCCGTAATGGGACCGGAAGGTGCTGCCAATATTATTTTCAGGAAAGAAATCACGGATGCACAAAATCCGGAAGAAATGCGGCAGCAAAAGGTGCAAGAATACAGGGAAAAATTTGCCAATCCATACGTGGCGGCCTCACGGGGTTATATTGATGCCGTTATTGAACCCGACGAAACGCGCAAGAGATTGCTGCACGCACTTGAAGTGGCTGCAGAAAAAACCGTGACCATGCCCCGGAAAAAACACGGTATTCCTCCATTTTAACAAAATCGTTCATGACAGCACCAAAAGACAGGATAAACCCTTCCGGGAAGCCGGAGAATCCGTCTCACGAAATAAAAACACTGAATGTCCTGGGTGAAATATACCATACCCGGCTGACACGTAAATTTCTGTCCAGAAAGCCCTGGAAAAAACCGGACGAAAAGCAGCTGATGAGCTTTATCCCGGGAACCATTTGCAGCATTTTCGTGAAACCGGGCGATGTGGTTGATGTGAACGGTAAACTGTTGATCCTCGATGCCATGAAGATGCAGAATGTCATTTGTTCTCCCGTAGCGGGGACGATCCGCTCTGTGCTGGTAAAGGAAGGAGAGAAGGTGAAGAAAGGGGCTGTAATGATCGAGTTTAAATAAACGGTTACCGGCGTTCAGCGTTCGGCTTTACCGCCCACTGCTTGCCGCATTATCGCTTACCCCCTTTTGACTCTGCCAGGACCTTCGGACACTGGCAGGTCTTCTCACGCTTACCGCATTATCGCTTGCTATGGGCGGCAAGTATTTACACTATCTCCCTCTTAAGCGGTCCGCTCCAGTGAAAACAATCCGGAAATTCGTGTGCAATGGAAGGCATTTCCCTGAAAATGCCGAAGACCGATGACCCGCTTCCCGACATGGAAGCATACAAGGCACCCATAGCATACAGTTTATCTTTAATCCCTTCGATCTCAGGATACAGGGAAAATATGCTTTTCTCGAAATCATTCTTTAGTTCCCCTTTCCAGGTCTTCACCGGTAATTGAACGACCCTCTCCGGAGTCTTTTCAGGAACGGCAGGAATTACCCGTGAATAGGCCTCCGATGTACTGACATGGACCGGTGGGCAGACCAGCGCCAGATAATAGTCGTCAAGGGAAAGCCGCAGGTCTTTGAATTTGTTTCCCCTCTCACTGGCTGATACCGGGAGGTTACGGATGAAAAAAGCACAATCGCTGCCCAGACGGGAAGCATATTCTTCCAGCTTTTCGTCGGTGATGGGAAGTTCAAATAAATGGCGGATCCCGCGCAGCATAAAGGCGGCATCGGCCGATCCTCCTCCCAGACCGGACCCGACAGGGATGACCTTGTGCAGGTGAGCCGATATGCCGGGCAGACCATAATCGTCATACAACAAGCGATACACCTTGCTGCACAGGTTATTCACAGGATCTCCATCCACCGCGATGCCGGTAAGCGTCAGCGAGCATTGCCCCCTTTGGAGCCGCGGGTCCTCGATAAATTCGAGGATATCACATAAGCCGATGGGGTAAAAAACCGTGAGAAGATTATGATACCCATCCGGTCGCTTTTCAGTGACGGAAAGACCGAGGTTAATTTTGGCATTTGGGAACAACAGCATGCGAAGGATGATATAAAGAAGATAAATATAGGAAATGGCGCAAAAAACTATTTAAAAATAGCACAATATTTCCTATATTTCCTATGGGAATGAATTGCCTTTTAATTAACCTGCAAACCTAAAGTTATGAGATTCTTACCTTATCTAATACTGATCCTGTTTGTACTGCCAAATGCATCAGGCCAGTCGGAATACCCGATTTTTGGCAAAGGAGGTGGCATCGCGGGTGAAGTCACCCAATACAGGATACTAAACAATGGAAAAGTCTACAAAGGAACCGGAATGGTGGATATCCTTTATGCCCAGAAGGGAAAAATCAGCAGATCGGATGCAAAAAAGATTTACGCTGACCTTAAGGCTATGCCGGATACCCTCTTCCATCATCCCGGAAATAT
>JAGDMB010000284.1 GCA_017860375.1 Bacteroidota bacterium
GACTGGTTCAGCGGATAAAGAACTCATGGCAGGGGATGAAGGGTTCCTCCTCCATCTTACTACGCTGCTCACCGGTGCGATTTCCCGGCATCAGCTTGGAAAACTGCTTTATGATCACACCGAAAGGAAAAAGGAGCTTAAGGGAATCCGGCAGACCGCTGAGACACTCGGAAAGGCAAAATCGCTCGAAGAGTCTCTGCAGGAAGTCTGTTCCTTTCTTCCGGATGCCTGGCAATATCCCGAAAGCACGGTGGCCCGTATTGTGTTCGGTAAGAACGTGTATACAAGCAAAGGATTTACGGAGACCCCCTGGACGCAGAAACAGTGCTTTGAAACCCCCGATGGCAGCAATGGCAGTATCGAGATCTATTACCTGAAGGAATTCCCTGAATCATTTGAAGGGCCCTTTCTGAAAGAAGAGAGGGATCTTCTGAACAACCTTGCCCTGCTGATTTCCGGGACCGCCTCCCAAAAAGCCCTGCAGGAATTATTGTACAGCAATACGGAACGGCTCAAGGAACTCCGCGGGCTGAACCAGACCTCCTCGATTCTGCGGCAGGGTAAATCGATTGAAGAATCCCTGAAAGTAATCTGTTCGATCCTTCCCGAAGCCTATCAGTACCCGGAATTCACGGCGGTCCGTATCACGTTTGATCAGCAGGTATTTACCAGCGTCAATTTCAGAGAGACACGCTGGGTTCAGCGGCAGGAAATCGAAACCGCTACCCATATGAAGGGGCTGATCGAGGTATTCTATCTGAAAGAGTTTCCCCAGGCTGATGAAGGTCCGTTCCTGCATGAAGAGCGAAATATGCTGGTCAACATTGCCGGTCTTATTACCGGATCGGCCATCAGACGGGTTTTCGAAGAGCTGCTGAACGATAACCGCGAAAGGGTGAAGGAGCTGAATGTGATCAACCAGACATCGGAAATAGTAACGATGGGATTTCCAATGGATGAAACCTTGCAGAAGATTGCGGACATCCTGCCCGTGATCAACCAGACATCGGAAATAGTAACGATGGGATTTCCAATGGATGAAACCTTGCAGAAGATTGCGGACATCCTGCCCAAATCGTGGCAATATCCGAAACACTCGGCTGCGCGTATCACCTATGAAAGCCGGCAATACGTCAGCCGTGAATTCAGTGAAACTCCCTGGGTGCAGCGTGAAAATTTCATTACCATCGATAATAAAAAGGGCAGCATCGAGGTCTTTTACCTGAAGGAATTTCCATTGGAATACGAAGGCCCTTTCCTGAAAGAGGAGCGAAATCTCATCATAAATATCGGAAGGCTTCTCAGCGGTTACCTGAACAATTACAAAGGCCGTGAAATATACAGCAAAATAAAATACAAGGAGATACAACCCTTTCAGCCCGTTGAGTACCGGCAATCGCTTGTAAAAAACAAACGTCCCCTTCAGCTGTTCTTTAACCAGCAGACCCTCGATAAGTATATCTACCTCGACATGATGAAATACAAGGTGAAGGAGATCCTTTTCGTGGCCACCTTGTATGATGCCTTTATCCTTGAAAAGGAAGATGGGTTTTTCGAACAGTTCATGGGCATAATTTATCAGTACAGCCTCTTTTCCCTTCCCCGCATAACCGGTGTCACTTCACCCGAGGAGGCTATGGAGATGCTGGAGACAACCCATTTTGACCTCGTGATCATCATGGTGGGCCTGGATAAAGAAAGTCCGGCCCTGCTGAGTGAACAGATCAAGCAGAAACGTCCCAACCTGCTGGTATACCTTCTGCTGAACCAGAAAAGCAACATTCAGTATTTCGAGGAACTTGTGCCCACCCTGAAATCCATTGACAAGTTGTTCGTATGGAGCAGCACTTCGCAGATCTTCTTTGCCATTGTTAAATCCATTGAAGACCAGGCAAACGTCGAAAACGATACCCGTATCGGTCTGGTCAGGGTCATCCTGCTGATAGAAGATTCCGCGGTCTATTATTCCAAATATCTCCAGATGCTGTATTCCATTGTCTTCGGACAGGTGCAGCAGTTGCTTCCCGAAGTGGAAAAAAATGAACTCGACAAGATCAGCAAGATGCGTTCAAGGCCAAAGATATTGCTGGCAAGGAATTATGACGATGCCATGTATATCTTTGAAAAATACAAGGATTTCCTGCTTTGCGTCATCTCCGATGTGGAATTCGAACGCGACGGTAAAATGGACAAGAAAGCCGGGATCAGGTTCATCCAGTATATCCAGTCGCAGGTGCTTAACCTTCCCATCATCCTGCAGTCATCGGATAAAAAAAATGAACAGGTTGCCCGAAAGCTAAAGGTCAGCTTTCTGAATAAGAATTCGGAAACACTGTTAAACGACCTGAAGAACTTCCTTACCTTCTACCTGGGATTTGGCGATTTTATTTTCCGCGACAGCGAAGGGCAACAAATAGCGGTAGCCCACTCGCTCCGGGAATTCGAAGCCTTGCTGGAGCAGGTCCCTGACGAGACTTTTTACCTTCATGCGGCGGAGAACCAGTTTTCGCTCTGGCTGATGGCAAGGGGCGAGATTGAACTGGCACGAACGCTGAACCCTTTAAGAATAGGCGAATATAAAGATGTCAAGGAATCGCGGAAATACCTCATCGATACATTTAAAAGGTACAAGGAGGAAAAGAAAAAGGGGAAGGTGCTCGGCTTTGACGAAACGGCCACGCTGGACGAAAAAAATATTGTTACCTTCTCGGGCGGTTCTTTTGGAGGAAAAGGAAGAGGTCTGGCCTTTATCAATGCACTTGTTTACAACCTCGACTTTTCGGGGATCGAAAAGATGATCAACATCCGTACCCCGAAAACAGTCATTATAGGCACCGACGAGTTTGATTATTTCATCGAACGGAATAAGCTCCTTGATATACTGTTAAATCAGGGCATCACCTATGGTAAAATCCGGGAATATTTCGACCAGGCTGACCTGTCCCCCCTGCTGATCAAAAAGCTGGAATTCTTCATCGATCAGGTCGACAAACCGATCGCCATCCGTTCCTCCAGCCTGTCGGAAGACTCCCTCACCCAGCCTTTTGCCGGTGTATTTGACACCTACATCATTCCCAATGACCGCAAAAACAAAAAAGGAGTCCTTAAAAACCTGGTAAAGGCCATCAAACTTGTTTTTGCCTCGATCTATTCCGACAGCTCAAAAAGTTATTTCAAGGCTATCCATCATAAAGTGGAAGAAGAAAAAATGGCCATCGTGCTCCAGGAACTTGTCGGATCACAATACGGCCATTATTATTACCCGCACATCAGCGGGGTTGCCCAGTCCTATAATTATTATCCGGTAGCCCATATGAAGCCCGAGGAAGGATTCGCGATCGCTGCAGTGGGATTGGGATCGTATGTGGTGGAAGGGTGGAAATCCTACCGGTTTTCCCCAAAATACCCGAAGATAGAGATGTACACGACCAAAGATCTGATAAACAGCTCGCAGGTGCAGTTCTACGCGCTGGACTTTTCAAAAAGCAACGTCGATTATGTAAAGGATGGGGAACTGGCATCTCTTGCCCTGCTTGATATCAGTGAATCGGAAAAGCACGGCACACTAAACCATTGCGCTTCGGTATACAATCCGGCAAATGACCGGATTGAGTCAGGATTGTCGGCAGCGGGACCCAGGATCATCAATTTTTCGGATATCCTGAAATACAATTACATCCCCCTTGCGCAGACCCTGGATACTATGCTGGGGACCATTGAGGAAGCTCTTGGTTCACCGGTGGAGATTGAATATGCCGTTGACCTGAACCGGACCCTGAATGATCTGCCTTCGTTCTATCTGCTCCAGATAAAGCCACTGATTGGCAGTCAGCTCAGCTACAATATCGACTTTAACAAACTGGACCAATCAAAATTTATCCTTTTCACAAAGTCAAGTCTGGGAAACGGGGAGATCACCCAGATCCAGGATATTATCTTCATCGATATCCATAAATTTGACAAACTGAAGACCTACGAAATCGCTTCGGAGATGGAGTTCATCAACAACAAGATGGGCAAGCAAAATAAGCCGTATATCCTAATAGGACCTGGCCGCTGGGGCACACGCGATCCCTTCCTGGGCATACCGGTGATCTGGTCTCAGATCTCCAACGCCAGGGTCATTGTGGAGGTAAGCCTGGCGAATTACCCGCTGGATTCATCTCTGGGTTCTCATTTTTTTCACAATGTGACCTCCATGAACATCGGTTATTTCTCGGTGCAGGATTCCTCGGAGTCCGATTTTATCAACTGGGAAATTTTGAACAAACAGGAAGTCATTCAGCATACAAAGTTCATAAAACATGTCCGTTTTGCCAATCCCCTTACGGTTCTCATGAACGGGAAACAAAAGACGGCTGCAATCCTGTTTAATACCTGATAGGCATGAACAGGATATTGCTGGGCATATTCGATGAACACAAACTGACGCAGGAAGGGATAAGTTCACTGCTCAGGGGTATCGAGGAGGTGGAGATCGCGTTGATGGCAAACACCAAATCTCAGCTCCTTGAATGCCTTAAGCTGACGCCCCCTCACCTGCTGATCATCAACCTGCATGAGCCGAATGCTCCGATCCTCAATCTGATCACACAGATCACCCTGCAGCATCCGCGGGTCAAAATCCTGATTGTTTCGGTTCTGAACAGCGAAGAAGTCATTCTTAAGACCATCAAAGCCGGGGCAAAGGGATTTCTTTCGAAAGACACGGATAAAAATGAGCTGATCGAGGCAATCTATAGCCTGCGAAGCGGATATGACTACTTCAGCAAATCCATCACCCACCTATTGCTGAACAAATACATCCATAAACTGAAGGCCGACGAGAACGCAGACGGCATCAATACACTGAGTTCAAGGGAGATCGAGATCATGAAACTGTGGGGGAACAGCATGACCAATAAGGAGATCGCCGATAAGCTTTTTCTAAGCGTGCGTACGGTGGAGACGCATAAGAATCATATCATGCAGAAGCTGAACCTGAAAACTTCCGTGGATCTGATCAAGTTCGGGATCAAGAATAATATCATAGAAATATAGAATCGAGGGCAACTCCTGACGACCGGATGCGATCGC
>JAGDMB010000285.1 GCA_017860375.1 Bacteroidota bacterium
TTCTTATTTTTAAACCGGTCGCGGAGGTATTGTTCGCCGATCTTAATGTCACGGTGAAACAGCCAGAAAAGCAATCCGGCAACAAATTGATTTTTGGTTTTGTCGGCAGTGCGGACATCCAGACCGAATTCTTTTACCACATCCCTTGTCATATCCGTGATGGGTGCCTTGATGACATTGTATCCTTCCAGTGTGCCGTCTTCCAGTGGATCTTCGATATAATCGGCCAGTTTATAATGCTTGGCATCAAAATTATCCATATCAATAATGATGGTGGCACCGGGCTTGATCCATTTCATATTGGCTTTCAGTGCGGCAGGGTTCATCGCTACCAGAACATCTGCCTTATCACCGGGGGTCTGCACTTCCTTATGTCCGATATGTACCTGGAATCCCGACACGCCTGCAACCGTACCCTGGGGTGCCCTGATCTCGGCCGGATAATCGGGAAATGTTGCCAGGTCATTGCCAATGAAGGCGGAAGTATCGGAAAACTGAGAACCGGTAAGCTGAATGCCATCCCCCGAATCTCCGGCAAATTTGATGACAACGGCTTCCCGTTCAACGACTTTGACTTTCTTTTTCATTACGAAGCTCTTCCTTTATTAGAAAAACAGGGAAAAATTTCCAAATAATATTCAAAGATTGATCATTGCAGCCTGAATTGGTATGACAAAAGTCAAGCCTATACAGGATATAAAATAGCGGTTTCACAGATTGGTCTTTTAATTCCAGAGGGAAACCTTCTCCAGTTTGATCTCTTCTTCGAAGAACAATTTCGAGATGGCCTGAAAATAATCGGTATAATCCGATACCAGGAAACGGTTCTGTCCCGATACGGCCTGGCTTAGCAGATTGCTGTCGCTGAGGATTTTCCGAAGGTGATTGGCCACGATCCGCGAAGAATCGATCACATCCACGGAAAAATTATAGTATTTGCTGATCTGGTTCTTGATGATGGGATAATGCGTGCAACCGAGAATCAGGGAATCGATCTGGCTGATCTCGGGTCTTGAGAGGTATGTACGGATGATGGCATTGCTGATATCATCAAAAATAAACCCTTCTTCAATCATGGGAACGAGCATGGGAGTGGCCAGGGAAGAAACTACCACATGGGGATTCGTTGCGATGATCTTGCTGACATAGGTGCCGCTGTTGATAGTCCCTTTGGTGCCGATCACACCGATGCGTTTGTATTTATGCTGACGGGCCGTATATTCCACAACCGGATTGATCACATCTACCACTAAGGCTTTTCCGGATGCGGCTTTGACCACTTCATCATATCCGTTGGCCGAGGCCGTGTTGCAGGCAATGACAATGACCTTGCAGGATTGTTCAAGGAGGAATTCGGCGATCTTTCCGGAGTACATGGCAATGGTCTCTTTTGATTTATCCCCGTAAGGAAGATGCGCGGTATCACCGAAATACACAAGGCTTTCACCCGGAAGCAGCTGATGGATTGCATTGGCTACGGTAAGACCGCCGACACCGGAATCGAAAATGCCGATGGGATTTTCTCTCATTCGAATAATTATTTTAAGGAGAACAATCGAGCGACCAAAAATACGCAACAATGCGCAAAGAAAAAAGAAAAAAGCCGGTTCCGCTGAAGGAACCGGCTTTGATATCAAAATCCGAGTCGGCTATTCAATACCGAGCTTTTTCTTCACAAGGGGTAATACGTCAATGGTGTTGTCTGCGGCATACACGATGCCGGCATTCACATCAAAAATATAGGTGAAACCGTTTTCACTGCCCACATCATTTATGGCTTTCTGGGCTTTACTCTGTACAGGCTGGAAAAACTCAGTCCTTTTTTTGGTGATCTCGTTCTGTGCTTCCTGCTGAAAAGCCTGGATACGTTGCTGAAGAGTCTGCAATTCATCTTCTTTTGTCCTGAGGATCAGCTCCACAGCGGTCGGATCCTGGGTCATTTTGTTGTACTCTTCGTATTTTTTGTTGAATTCAACCTGCAGCTGTTCCAGCGTCGTTTCATATTGTTTGGCTACGGCTTCCAGATTTTTCTGTGCCGAGTCCATCTCCGGCATGGCCGTATACAATTCCTGGCTGTTGATGTGACCAAGTTTGATTGTCGTCTGTCCCGCAACTGAATTCACAAAAAACAGGGGAGCGGTTATCAGAATAAGTTGAACGATTCTTTTCATAAAGTTTTAATTTTGTGGCACAAAAATACGCAATTAATTTTTATATCCTAATTTTTGCAGTACTTCGTCGCTTATATCATACCTTGGATTGGTGTATATCATTGACGTGCCGCTTGAAGTGTCAAAGATCACAGCATATCCGCCTTCTGTGGCCATATCTTTCAGCGCCTTATAGATCTCATCCTGGATGGGCTGGATCAGTTCCTGCCGTTTTTTAAAGAGGGCTCCATTCTGGCCGAAATAGCTTTTCTGCAGTTCCTTGACCTCCTTTTCCTTGTTGACGATCATTTCTTCCCTTTTTTTCAGCATATCCTCCGCCAGCAATACCCGTTCTGCCTGGTAATCCTTGTACATCTGCTCGATCTCTGCATATTTGGCCTCAATTTCCTTCTGCCAGTCCTGGGAGACCTTATCCAATTGCGCTTTGGCAGCCTTATAGGAGGGTATGTTGTTCAAAATATACTCCGTATCAACAAAGGCGTATTTCTGGGCTACCGCCATTGCCGTGCTGATACATAAAACCGTAAGAAACAATACGGACTTTTTCATAATTCCTGAATTTAATACGTTACTAATTGAAACTTACCGTATATCATCAAATATGATACCAAAATACGATTTCCTGCCGGATTGAAAAAAATTAAAAATTCTGTCCCATAATAAAATGGAATTCACTGCCATGTTGATTTTTTACCTCACCGGGCTGCGGGTCAAGACCATATCCCCAGTCGACGCCCAGCATCCCGAACATCGGCAGGAAGGCCCGCACACCGACTCCCACCGAACGTTTCAGTTGGAACGGATTAAACTCACTGATTTCCTCCCAGCAATTTCCTCCTTCAAAGAAAGTCAGCCCGTAAATTGTAGCGGACGGATTGAGGGATACCGGATAGCGTAATTCCATCGAAAATTTGGTATACACGTTGCCGTTATCGATTCCCTGTTCATTTTTTGGTGTCAGGGATCCTTCCTCGTAGCCTCTAAGGGAAACAATATCCGCACCGTAAAGGTTATAACTGTACATGCCGCTGCCTCCCACCTTGAATTTTTCAAACGGGGAGGATCCTATATTGACATTATAATATCCCAGGTATCCGAATTCCGCTTTTACGGCAAACACAAGGTTACCGACAAGGCTGGTAAACCACGCGGCGTTAAATGTCCATTTATGGAACTCGATCCAGTTGTATTTATTGGCCTGTTCGCGTGAATGAATCTCGGCCAGAATATCCAAAGCGGTGGCGGTAGAGTCTTCCCCCAGCACATCCATGCGGGCATCGTTTTTTTCCTGGTCGGTAAGAAGCCAGAAATTGTCGGGTTTAAAGGCTGAATAAGGAGGAGTGAGTTGGATACCGAAGGAAAAAACGGATCCTTTCCTCGGGTAGATTGTCTGATCCTGGGAACTCCTCGTGATAGTGGCCCTTAGGCTCAGGATATTTGAAAAGCCCGTGCTGATAAAGAAATAAGGCCAGTCATTCAGGTGGTACCGCTGGTAGCTTAATTCGCTGTAGAGAACAAAATAATCATCCGGCCATTTCAGCCTTTTCCCAATGCCTAAGGAAGCACCGTAGATTTTGAAAAAGTCATCCGCGGTTGCGGCCGTCTTGACAGAAGAGTAGTTTTTGGTTATGGTATGGTAAAGGGAAACGGAAAAGTTGTTTGGTTTTTTACCTCCAAACCAGGGCTCCATGAAGGATAGGTTATAGGCCTGGTAGTATTTGCCGTTCGATTGGGCCCGGATGGACAGCGATTGTCCGTCTCCGGTCGGCACGGGGCGCCATTCATCAAGTTTCAGCACGTTCCGGATGGAAAAATTGGAAAAACGGATACCAACGGTACCAACGAATCCATATCCTCCCCAGCCGCCCGATACTTCAAGCTGATCGTTTGCCCTTTCTTCGAGGTTGTATTCAATATCCACGGTTCCGTCGGCCGGATTAGGAATAGGATTGGGAGCGATGTTTTCGGGATTAAAATGGCCGAGCGTGGCAAGCTCCCTCA
>JAGDMB010000286.1 GCA_017860375.1 Bacteroidota bacterium
CCGTTTTAAAGGAAAATTCTGACCCTGACGATAAAACGAAAATGAAACAGATAAAACAGCTCGATCGTAAAGCCTGGAAAAATATAACCGCTGCATCTGACCTTTACAGGGATAGAAACAGTGTCAAATACAAAATTTATAAAACCTACATCGAAAAATTCTGGCTGGACTTCGAGGGAGATGAGGCATCCTATGAGGAGGCCAGGAAAATAGAAGAACAATCCAATGATCTTTATTTCCAGGCAGGAATGAAACGGGCATCCGCAAATGAAATGCCGACCGGGAATGATAGGATCCAGGAACTGAAGCAGGCCATTGTATCCGAAAATATGGCCATTGACATGCAATTGACTGTGCTTGGACTGTATTATGGTATCGACCTGACAGACAAAAAGGCAGAACCGGTTATGGCCACCCAGGCCGCCTCCCCTGTCGCTGTTGCAGAAACTGACGTGGAAATAAATTCAGGACAACCTCAGCCCGGGATCCAGCAAGGCGCAGCCGTTACGCAGGAACCGGCAACGGAACAAACTCTTGCAGCCGCAGCCGTAGTAGGAACGGGAACTGTCGCTGTGGCTTCCGTGACGGATGCCCGTTCCGAACAGCAGCCCGCTCTGCAACAGGAACCTGAAAAACAAAATGCAGCTGCCGTGAGTGAAAGTCAGTCTGCGCAGGCTGACCCGGATGTGGAGTTCCGGATTCAGTTGGCTGCCAGCCGGACCACGCTAACCAAAGAAAACATTGCCAAACTTTGCCCGAAACCTTGTACCATTGCCAGGTCCGAAGAAAACGGATGGTACAAATATTATATTGCAGCAGGCAACTCATACGAACAGGCAAAAAAGGTTATGCGCGAATGCGGTGCTGAAAAGGCATTTATCGTTCCCTATAAGAACGGACAAAAAATAACCGTTGCTGAGGCTTCAAAAACAAATCCGTAATACTCTTCCGTAGATTTGCAATCCGGGGGCTCGGCTGGTCTAACCCGTCACCGCATGGAAATGAGGAATTTCCGGCAGAAATTCAAAACTCTTTTTGATCTTGTTGATTTTGCAGCAGAAATGTTTCTTACCATTGGTGATCAACAAATAAGGCGCTTTATGCACCTGATTGTACCGGCTGGCCTGATCAAATGCCTGCTGTCCTATTTCTATCCCCGGAGCTTTGCACTCAACTACCATAAAAGAATTGCCTTCGTGATTGTAAACCACAAAATCACAGCGGCGTACCATGCGGTTGTGAAGATGCTTTTTCTCAATGGCAAATAAGGAAAGGGGATAATTGCGGTCGACATTCAGAAATTTGATCATATGCTGCCTTACCCATTCTTCAGGTGTCAGGGCAACAAACCTCCTCCGGACTTCATCAAAAATATATTTTTTGCCTTTAACTTCCTTTATCTTGAAAAAATATGTTGGTAAATTTAAAGCCTCCATACGGAGTAACCTATTTAAGTTTAATCTCCTTAAAGATAACGAATTTACAAAAGCGGTAAACCGGTCATGTTGAAATACGAACATATTTTAGCCGAACTGAAGAAGGGGCATTTCAATCCGGTTTATTTCCTTATGGGAGAAGAACCGTATTTTATTGATATTCTGTCTGATACAATCGAAGAACATGCACTGGATGCATCGGAAAAGACGCTTAACCAGGTGATCCTCTATGGAAAGGATACGGATTATAAAACCGTTACGGAAGCTGCCCGCCGTTTCCCGATGACGGGAAAACAGCAGGTTGTAATCGTCAAGGAAGCACAGTATATGCGGGAAATCGAAAAACTGTCGCATTATATCAGCCAGCCGCTTGCCTCTACCATCCTTGTCATTAATTACAAATACAAAAAGATCGATAAACGCACCCGTTTTTATAAACTGCTCGAGGAAAAGGCCGTTGTTTTCGAAGCAGATAAAATCCGCGATTACCAGGTCCCTGCCTGGATCACTGATTATCTGCAGGATAAAGAGATCGGGATTGAACCAAAAGCCGCTGCCATGCTGGGAGATTATCTCGGCAGTGATATCGGAAAGATCGTGAATGAGCTGGAAAAATTGCATCTGGTCATGCCCCGCGGCTCAAAACAGATAACCGCCCTGCAGGTGGAACAAAATATAGGGATCAGCAAGGACTATAATGCATACGAATTGAACAATGCCCTCGCCTCAAAGGATATCCTGAAAGCAAACCGCATTGTCTTTTATTTTTCTAAAAATCCGAGAGACAATCCCCTGGTCCTTACCCTTTCGTCCTTGTTTTATTTCTTTGGAAAACTTTTGCTTTTCCACAGTTTAAAAAACAAATCCGATGAAAATGTAGCCTCCTCGCTTGGGATAAAAAAGTATTTTGTGCGTGAATTCCAGACAGCTGCAAGGAATTATCCCATGAACAAGGTTGTCGATATCGTTTCCCTGCTCCGGGAATACGATCTTAAGTCCAAAGGATCAGGAAGCCTTGCTTCCGAGGGCGACCTGCTTAAAGAACTGGTATTTAAAATCATGCATTAGGAAAGGATCCGGAAAGCCGCACCGTAATACTAAAAACCATAACCGATATGACATATCTTTTAATCGCATTTACTGCCCTTGTTTCCATTTCTGCCTTCCGGAAAGAAGAATGGTTTTCGAAGCTTCAGTTCAACGCCTATCAGATTTTTCACCGGAAGGAGATCCACAGGCTGCTGACCCATGGCTTTCTGCATGCCAACTGGACTCACCTGATTGTGAACATGCTGGTTTTGTTCTTTTTCGGTCCACAGGTAGAGATTTACCTGAAGCAGATCCTTCCTGAGAGTATTCCCTATCTGAGCCGTATTGTATTTCTTCTTTTCTATTTCGGTGCCATCATCGTTTCGGCCCTGCTCAGCCTTTACCGGCACAAGGACGATGCATGGTACAATGCGGTTGGAGCTTCGGGTGCCGTATCCGCAGTTTTATTCTGTTTCATATTTTCCAAGCCCTGGGAGTTGCTGTATTTTTATGGTATCCTGCCCATTCCCGGGATCATCATGGGCGTATTATACCTGATCTATTCCTACTACATGAGCCGGAAGGGAGAAGACAATATCAACCACGATGCCCATTTCATAGGGGCAGTTTTCGGTTTTATTTTTCCCCTGTTCATTAATGTCAGGCTGATTTTTGATTTTATTTACCAGCTGAAATCCCTTTCTTTTTAGAAAGAAACACAGAATGGAATCCGGTACAATAAAATATATCTGCCTGAACGGCGACTTTGTCAAAGCGAATGAACCGGTTCTTTTTATTGACAATCGTTCGTTCCGGTATGGTGATGCCCTGCTGGAGAATATTCATGCCTGCGGTACCGAGGCGCAATTTCTGGACATTCATCTTACCCGGCTCAAGCAAAGCATGCAATGGCTCAAAATGGAGGTTCCTGCTTTTTTCACATGGACTGCGATTTCAGGACTGATCACAAAACTGCTTAACAAAAACCGGATTTTCGGAGGTGCATGCATACAGCTTACCGTTTTCCGAAATATTGCGGCCGATTGTCCGCATGACCTTCCTTCACCGGAGAAAAGCGCGGTATCCTTTGCTCTCGTTTCGGTGCCGCTTGCCAGCGATCACTATTTCCTGAATCCCCGCGGTTATACCATCGACCTCTATGCTGAAATGCCGAAACCGGTTCAGCCGTTATCCTTCATTAAAAGCACCAGTGCCCTGTTCTATGCAATGGCAGACCTGTACAGGGATGAAAAGAAACTGGATGACTGTATCCTGATCAATGAAAAAGGACATCTGGTGGAGTCGGCCCATTCGAATCTGTTCCTTCTCAGGGACGAGACGGTATATTCCCCCGCAACGGAGGAGGGATGCATACCGGGCGTAATGAGGAAAATGCTGATGTCGCTTATTCCTTCTGCGGGCAAAAAGATCATTTCGGATGTTCCGCTGGTCGTATCGGATCTTTTGTCCGCCGATGAAGTCTTTCTGACGAATGCGGTAGAAGGGATCCGATGGGTGGGTGCCTTCCGAGAAAAAAGGTACTACAGGGAACTTTCCCAGCAACTGGTGCATATACTTAACCGGATAGCTTTCTGAAAAAATGAAAAATAATCAGTTCATCTGCGGATTTTCCGGAAAATTTGCCCACATCTGGTACTTCTTGCCCATCTGATGAAGGGTCTTGTTCCAGAAA
>JAGDMB010000050.1 GCA_017860375.1 Bacteroidota bacterium
GACCTCAAGGATATCAATCGGATCTTCCTGATCCAGTTTGTATTTGTTGACCCCAACAATTACGTCCTTTTTTGAATCGATGCGGCCTTGTTTTCGCGCGGCGGCTTCCTCGATTTTCATTTTGGGGAGTCCGGTTTCGATGGCTTTTGCCATGCCTCCAAGGGCTTCAATTTCCTGAATCAGATCCCAGGCACGGTGGGCCAGTTCATGGGTAAGGTATTCCATATAATACGATCCTGCCCAGGGATCAACCGTTCGCGTGATTTGTGTTTCCTCCTGCAGATAAAGCTGTGTGTTCCGGGCAATGCGTGCAGAGAAATCCGTCGGAAGCGCAATGGCTTCATCGAGAGCATTGGTATGGAGCGACTGGGTATGACCCAGGGCGGCAGCCATAGCTTCAATACAGGTACGTGTCACGTTGTTGAAGGGATCCTGTTCCGTCAGGCTCCATCCCGACGTTTGCGAATGAGTGCGAAGTACAAGCGATTTGGGATTCTTCGGATGGAACTGGTTTACAATTTTTGACCAGAGCATCCGGGCAGCACGCATTTTTGCAATCTCCATAAAATGGTTCATGCCAACCGCCCAGAAAAAGGAAAGCCGGGGAGCAAAAGCGTCAATATCAAGCCCTGCAGCTACACCGGCCCGCAGGTATTCAAGTCCGTCAGCCAGGGTATAGGCAAGTTCTAAATCAGCCGTTGCGCCTGCCTCCTGCATATGATAACCCGATATGCTGATGGAGTTAAATCTTGGCATAAACCGGGAGGTGTACCTGAAAATATCGGCTATAATGCGCATGGAGGTCTCCGGAGGATAAATATATGTATTCCGGACCATGAATTCCTTCAGGATATCATTTTGTATGGTTCCGCTTAATTCTTCCAGCCGGGCACCCTGTTCCTGTGCCGCCACAATATAAAAAGCCATAATGGGAAGAACGGCTCCGTTCATGGTCATTGAAACCGACATCTTGTTCAGCGGGATCTGATTGAAAAGCACTTTCATATCCAGCACCGAATCGATAGCCACTCCCGCCTTTCCGACATCCCCGACCACCCTTTCGTGATCGGAGTCATATCCTCTGTGTGTGGCAAGGTCAAAGGCCACCGAAAGACCTTTCTGACCTGATGCAAGATTGCGCCTGTAAAAAGCATTGGATTCCTCAGCCGTTGAAAATCCTGCATACTGACGGATCGTCCAGGGCTGCAACACATACATGGCGGAATAAGGACCTCTGAGGAAGGGAGGAAGTCCGGCCGCATATTCAAGGTGTTCCATGTGTTCAAGGTCCTTCCGTGTGAAAAAGGATTTTACCGGGATCTGTTCTGCCGTGAACCATTCATGGTCAACAGGTACCGTTTTCTTATCGGCAGAATGGGTTTCTTCCGGCTTTCCGGAGATATGAAAGGACAAGGATGCAAAATCAGGTCTCATGATCAAATCCACAGTTTTTGATGATATTCCTTCAGCGTTTCAAGCACATTGGAACGGATGTGTATGTAATTTTCAATGCCCCTGGCTTTTAACTCCTCCATGCAGGGAGGAGCTCCGGCAATCACCAGGATGGCTTTATCCTTAAGCATTTCATGTGCTTCGGGAGCAAAAACCGCAATTTCTTCATCGGAACTGCACAAAACCACCACATCAGCCTTTTCCGCCAATGCAGCATTAATCCCTTCTTCCACTGTTTTAAAACCAGGATTGTCGATCACTTCATAACCCGCACCGGCGAAGAAGTTACAGGAAAACTGGGACCGGGCATGCCGCATGGATAAATTTCCGATGGTTAGCATGAATACCCGGGGCCTCTTTCCTCCCAGATCCGTCTGTAAACGCAGTTTTTCAAATTCTTTTGTCCCCCGGTATTGACGGATGGGCTGTACAATCCGTTTATCCGCGTTGCAGCAACTGCAATCACAGGTTTCCCCATGACAATCACAACGACAGGAATCACTGTCTTTGCAGCAATCCTGATCGCATGAACAATTTGCATCCCTGCAGGTGCATCCGCATTCCGTGGCATAATCCCGGGGTTTATCGGAATAGACTTCCTTAAAATTGGGATATTGATTCGTACCGACGCTGAATTCCTTCCGTGTCGCAATTGCCAGATCACGCTGCCGGGCTGTCTCATTAATCCTTTCCTGGATAAATCCCTCCTTCATGCAGGCTACAAATCCACCCTTTTGCTGCACCTCCAGGAACAGTTTCCAGCATTCCCCGGCAAGGGATGCGGTCAGGTTTTCAATATAATAGGAACCGGCGGCAGGATCCATGACCTTGTCAAAATACGCTTCCTCTTTCAGAATGATCTGCTGGTTACGGGCAATCCGTTCCGCAAAACCGGAAGGCTTTTCGAATGTGATGTCAAATGGCAGAACGGTGAGGGAATCCACGCCTGACAGCACGGCAGACATGCTTTCAGTCGCAGTTCTTAAAATATTCACGTAAGGATCGTACACCGATAAATTCCACCGGGAGGTTTCAGCATGAATATGCATGGGTACTTTGCATCCGGGATCAAACGCACCCAGTATCTTTGACCAAAGAAACCGGGCAGCCCTGTATTTTGCAATTTCCAGAAAATAGTTGGATGCAACAGCAAAATTGAAACCCATTTTGCCGGCGGCATCCTTTACGAAGATTCCCTGGTCCGTGAGCAATCCCAAATATTCAGCACCCATGGCAAGGCCAAACGCAAGTTCCTGCAATGCAGAAGCCCCGGCGTTGCCAAAATAGCGAGCATTCACCGCAAGAGTGCGGAAACGGGGTAAATGCCCGGTTTCCCGGTTCAGCCGGGCAAGCATTTCGGATGACAACGTTTCCGAATCAAAGGAGAAATGTCCCTTTATACATAATCGTCCCAGCGGATCGAAGTCTACAGAACCTGAGCATGCGTCGTTTTCATGCCCCGCGGCATGCAGTGCTTTAACCAGCATTTCAACGGATGCTTCTGCACCACACCCCGAAAAATTGAGTTCAATGTCGGGCAGGGGTATATGTTTTAAAAGCTTTTCGGTTGCATCCTGCGTCAACCTGTGATTTTTTGATAAGACAAAATCGAGGGAGGTAATTCCTTTCCTTATCAGATCCAGCGCTTTGTGGTTGGCTTCCGCCGGATCAACGACCTGCACCTGCTGCCGGATCTGCCAGCGGTTATTGGTTTTTTTCGCACCCCGCAGGTAGGGAAATTCTCCCGGCAAGGCCTGAGAGGGATCAAGATAAGCAAGGTCCTCTTTCCGGTAATAAGGCTTGATCCTCAGTCCCTCCAAGGTCTTCCAGATTAGTTTTTTCTCGTAATCCTTTCCTTTCAGATCAAGCCTGATCTTTTCCTCCCATGCCGAAGTCGACACCGGCGGAAATTCAGAAAACGACAATCGGTCTTTATGATCGGTCATAGAGGATGGCTGTAATAAAGAATGCAAGTTAGTGTAAATAATTCCATCTTCAAATTATACATTTTCTATCCTTCCAACTTTCAAACTCAAATATTCACCAGTCCACAGACAATCTGTGAAATTGTTAACCGGAAAATCTGTTGCCTTTTAAGTCCTCAGATCTTCAAACTTTCAAATTCTCAAACTTTCAAATCTTCAAATTTTCAAACATCCTTCAAACCATCTTCGCCGGATTTACCCACTGGTCGAATTGCTCAGCGGTTACAAGCCCGAGTTCCACTGCAGCCTGTTTCAGGGTTTTGTTTTCTTTGTGAGCCTTTTTTGCAATCCGGGCCGAATTTTCATATCCGATATGCGGATTCAGTGCGGTGACCAGCATGAGGGAATTATTCAGGTGCCTTTTTATGGTTTCCGTATTCGCCGTTATTCCCACGGCACATTTATCGGTAAAAGACACACAGGCATCTCCCAGCAGGCGGGCGGACTGAAGCACATTGGCAGCGATCACAGGCTTAAAAACGTTCAGTTCAAAATGTCCGTTGATGCCTCCGATGGATACGGCTACATCGTTGCCTATTACCTGTGCACATACCATGGTAAGGGCCTCAGGCTGCGTGGGATTGACCTTCCCCGGCATTATGGAAGAACCCGGTTCATTATCGGGGATGATAATTTCACCTATTCCGCTCCGGGGTCCCGAACTCAGCATCCGGATATCGTTGGCAATTTTCATCAGGGACACGGCTGTCCTTTTGAGGGCACCGCTTAATTCAACCATGGCATCGTGCGCTGCCAGTGATTCAAATTTGTTGGGTGCCGTAACAAATGGAAGTCCGGTCAATCCGGCAATACGGGCAGCTACTTTTTCGGCATACCCTTTGGGAGCATTAAGGCCGGTTCCTACCGCTGTTCCTCCGAGAGCAAGTTCACCGATCATCTCAAGAGCGCTGCGGACGGCCCGTATGGAATTTTCAACCTGCTGGGCATATCCTGAAAATTCCTGCCCCAGGGTCAGGGGTGTCGCGTCCATAAAATGGGTGCGGCCGGTTTTTACGACGGCAGAAAAGGCTTTGACTTTTTCAAGAAGGGCATCTCTCAGCTTCTGCAACCCGGGAATGGTGACTTCCATAACCATTTTATAAGCAGCTATATGCATGGCGGTCGGAAACGTATCGTTGGATGACTGCGACTTGTTCACGTCATCATTGGGATGCAGTATTTTCTTATCATCCGTAAGTTTCCCGCCACTGATGACATGAGCCCGGTAGGCAATAACTTCATTCACATTCATGTTGGACTGGGTTCCCGATCCGGTCTGCCAGATGACCAGGGGAAACTGGTCATCAAGTTTGCCATCCAGGATCTCGTCACAAACTTTTGCGATCAGGTCGCATTTCTCGGGGGAAAGCACGCCCAGATCAAGATTGGTGAGGGCAGCCGCCTTTTTTAGGGATGCAAAAGCATAAATGATCTCGCGCGGCATGCTTGCCTCAGGTCCGATTTTAAAATTGTTTCTTGAGCGCTCCGTCTGGGCACCCCAGTATTTGTCGGCCGGGACCATGACCTCGCCCATCGTGTCGTGTTCTGCTCTGTATTCCATATTAATTTGTTTTACCGGTTAAGGGATTATGTTATTTCCAACCCTAATTTCCTTTTTTTTTCGATCACTTTCAATGCTTTTCATCACAAAAAATGATTCGGGTTTTTATGAGGACCGGTACGAAACCCGAACCCGTTTCAATTGTTATTTAAATCGTATTTAAAAAGGAGAGACTTTATTTCCCTAACACCTCATTTACCCTTTCGGCCGGCTGGGCATGCACGGCTTTGTACTTACCCACCACAATGGGTCTTACGAGCAGTTTCGGATTCTCCAGGATGATCCTTTTCCATTCCTCATCGGTAAAGTGCCGGCCCTTCAGTTCTCTTTTAAAAAGTTCTTCCTGCTGCCGGATAAGGTTAAATGGTTTTAGTCCCGATTTCAGCAATATTTCATCGAGTTCGCCGGGGGTCAGCAAATCGCTGAAGTATTCCCTGACCCTTATCTGGATGGTCCTGGATTTTAGGTATTCCAGTCCTTCCCTGCTTTTTCTGCATTTTGGATGATGGTAGATGGTGACCATGGTTGAAGAGAAAATCTTATTTACCGCCGAACTCCATCAGGTAGGCCTTAATGAAATCATTGATCTCACCGTCAAGAACCGCTTGTGTATTGCTGGTTTCATAATTGGTTCTCAGGTCTTTCACCAGCTTGTATGGGTGCAGAACGTAGCTGCGGATCTGCGAGCCCCATTCTATCTTCTTTTTCTTGCCTTCAATTTCAGCCTGTTTTTCCATCCGTTTGCGAAGTTCCATCTCGTACAGATGGGACCGCAAAATACGCATAGCATTTTCCTTGTTCTGCAATTGTGACCGCGTTTCCGTATTGTCAACCGTGATGCCTGTCGGAATGTGCCGTACCCTTACCCCGGTTTCCACTTTGTTGACATTCTGGCCACCTGCGCCGCTTGAACGGAAATAGTCGAACTCGAGATCCGCCGGATTGATGACAATCTCTATTTCGTCATCCACCACCGGCGAAACAAACACAGAGGCAAAGGATGTATGCCGTTTGTGATTGGCATCATAAGGAGATAACCGCACCAGCCTGTGCACGCCGTTCTCCGCCTTCAGGTATCCGTAGGCATAATCACCGGTAAATTCCAGTGTGACGGATTTAATTCCGGCGCCATCTCCCTCCTGGTAACTGATTTCTTTAACCTGGTACTTGTTTCGTTCCCCCCACCGCAGGTACATGCGCATCAGCATCTGTGCCCAGTCCTGGCTTTCCGTCCCACCGGCACCGGAATTTATTTTCAGAATGGCCCCCATTTCGTCTTCTTCGTTGCGGAGCATATTCCGGAATTCAAGTTCCTCAACCAATTCCAGCACTTTTTTATAGGCCTGGTCTGTTTCTTCCTCCGTGGCTTCCCCTGCGGTGAAAAAATCAAAGACTACCTTCAGATCATCAAGCTCCGATGAGAGACTGGAGAAATCGGCAGTCCATTTTTCAGCGAAGACAAATGCCTGAGATGCTTTTCTGCGGCTTTGGGATCATCCCAGAATCCGGGGGAATGGGATTGTTCTTCACCGTCTTTTATGAGTTGCAGCTTTTTATCGATCTCAAAGAAACCTCCTTAGGGCTTCGGTGCGTTCCGTAAGCTCCTTGATCTGTTCAGTGTATACCATTTGCACGTTTTTTGGAAAGGCAAAGGTAAGAAAAAACCCCGGCTATTTAAATGGCCGGGGATAGAATTGACCGATTACCTTTTAGTGGTGTTGTCGATTACCGAATACCGATTACCTGAAACCAACTTACCGACTCATCTCAAACCGCTTACCGATTACTTTAACCGATTACCTTTCAACGATTACCGATTACCTTCTTTCTCCTGGCTGGTGATCGGAATATGACTCAGCAGGCTGATGCTGTCGGATCCGAAATAACGGTACTGGTATAATCCCCCTTCTCCAATCATCATCAGGTTCCCGTTATAAGGAATCACATCGAAGGCCTGGACATCGGAAAACCACGCTGTCTTGACAAGGTTTTTCGGATTTTCAGCATTGTACACCTTAAGGCCTGCCTGCCCGTCGCATACAAAAAGTGTCCGACCGTCGATACCCAGCCCATAGGGCTCCTGCATCGGATAGGATTGCACCCATTTGGGACTCTGAATATTGGAAATATCGATCACATCAAGCTGGCTGGTTGCTTCACCACAGAGGTTCCCCGCCCTGAGGGTAACATAGGCATGGTCACCCTCCACCACAACCGGATCACAGCTGGTGACGTGATTATAAGTGGAAATATAAACCGGAGCGGCCGGATTTGCGATGCTGTAAATGATCAATCCGGTCTGTGTCCCGAAAAACAGCTTATTCTGGTACGGGAATACGGTTTCAACACCCCATCCGATGTACTCATCACGAATGAGGAGCGGGCTAGAAAGTTCATCGATATCAAGCACTTTCAGGTTGGACTGGTCCACGGTATACAGAAAATTCCCGTTCAGGGTAAAACGGGCCATCGATCCGGCGATCCCCACCGACATGCTGCCGTCACCGGAAGAGTTTACTTTGCTGCCCGCATAGGTATCCTCAGCTAAAAAATTTCCTTCCCAAAGTACGGGAAAATCTTGATTACCGGTGTTTACCACTTCCTCAACTTCTTTGGTCTCCCAGCCGACAACAATTCCGGCATTTGCATCCACGGTGCCCATGGGCAGTCCGTTTTCTTCTGTCAGCGGCGGGAGGGAATAAGGGAAAATGCTGTCGACCCGGCCCGCTTCATGGATGTTGTGAATATCTGCGATATTGAGGGCAACCAGGTCAATGTAGCTGTCGGCATAAAGAATACTGTCTTTTATCGCCATATCCACATTGCCCGGGATCTCAATAAAAGATACAAAAACGGGGGCGGAGGGATCACTGTTATTGATCACATGAATTCCTTTTAACGCTTCATTGATAAAGATCAGGTCATCCTTAAAATAGATCTTTCCGGGCCGGACAATGTCCGTTGAGCCCGAAACCTTAACGGCATTTTTAAATTCATTCCGGTCCATATAAACCGGTACATTCACCAAATAACGGTCAACGACTTTTTCCTGGCATCCTGTAAATACAACGACAACGATGCCGGTGATCAATAGGTTTCTTATTGTTTTCATGGGTCAAACGTTTTAAATTATTGAATATACGTATTGGATGAAATTTGATTCCCAACCGTTGCGTGGTCAGGGATTTTTTTCCATGCGCAACGCTTTGGCACTTTATTTCATCTTTTACCAAATTGCCTGTCATGAAGAACCTGATTTCATTTTTAACTTCCCTGGCCTTATTGGCTGTCAGCGTAAGCAATGCATGGTGCCAGAAGAAGGAAGATGTGGTCTATCTTTCTGACGGCAGCATTATCCGGGGAATAGCACACACAGACAGTACCGCCGGCCTCATTCGAATACTGAATCATGCAGGCGACACCTGGGTTTTTAAACTTTCTGAAGTAGACTCCCTGAAGCGTGAAAAGCCCTTTGAATATAAAGCCATGCTTTTCAACCAGAATGGCTTTGAATTCAATATCAATGCAGAATTTCTTATCCGTTCCCGGAACAATGCCATCGGTAGTGCTGTGATTCCCGGTATTGACCTGGTTTTCGGATACAGGATAAATCCCTATTTATCGGCAGGAGCCGGTATGGGTATGCAATTCTATGAGCAGATGGAAATTCCCTTTTCCCTATCCGTAAGGGCAAGAACTTCCTGCAGGGCACTTTCTCCCCTTGTATTGGTAAAGGCCGGCTATACGGTGCCTGCTGAAAAACGACCCAGCGACTGGAATTATGATTACACGAGCTATGGCGGATTTAACGGAACGGTCGGGTTGGGAATAGAAAGAATCCTCAACGAGAATGCCTCTTTCCTGCTCACTTTCTCGTATCACTACCAGGCATTGAATTATCAGCTTACTCCTTTGGGTCCATGGATCCAGGAAAGGACACGAAAAGAAGTATACAGCCGTTTCCGGTTCACCCTGGGCTTTTTATTCAAATGACAGAACAGAAAGTCACGGAATCGGAATGATTCATTCGGGATTTTCGGGCGCGGTGATGTGGCATATTTCCCTTACCAGTTCTTCTTCATAACCCCTTGAAGCGGCGAACCGGATTAACTTCATTTCTTTTGCGCCCGGTTTTCCCTCTGAACATGCAGCACCTTTTTTGCGCATTTCTTCTTCGATCATTTTCCGGTAATCCGATTCATCAATAGTGTCCATGGCTCTTTCTATCCGTTCTTCCGAAATTTGTTTCGTCTCAAGAAAATGGTGTATTTTTTGTCTGCCCCATCGGTTCAGCATGAATTTATCGCGGACAGCGGCCTTTGCATACCGTTCTTCATCAATGAACCGGCCGGCCATAAGCTGTGACAGGACTGCCTGATGAAATTCTGCCGGGATTCCCTTTCTTACCAGGTAATCCGTGATTTCGGCCTTGCATTTTTCCTGTTTGCTGCAAATCCGTTCCAGAATTTTTAAAACTTCACTCAGTGTGTTTTCCATTTCAGCACATCAGTTTATTACGGCTTTTATCATCCGGGGTTTACCGTTTATATCCCTGCGCATCTCCGCCGTCTTGTAACCGCGGCCATAAAAAATACGGAGGGTCTCTTCGGGAAACTTTTCATTGATTTCACAATATATTGCGCCTCCCGGAAGAAGGATCTCATGACCCAGATCCGCAATGGCTTTATAAAAGAGCAAAGGGTCATCGTCAGGCACAAACAATGCCTTATGCGGTTCATAATTCAGCACATTGGCATGCAGGAGGGCTTTTTCCGATTCCCTGACGTAAGGAGGATTGCTGACCAGCAGATTGTACCTATTATCCTGGTTCGGGCCGGGATTCAACACATCGAAAAGGAAAAAAGAGACTTGGGTTGCATTGAACTGTGCATTGCGTATGGACAGTTCAATGGCCTTTTCATCGATATCGCATCCGCTGATTTTCGCAAGGGGCAGATTCTTTGCCAGCGAAACAGCAATGCAACCACTGCCGGTGCCAATATCCAGTATTTTTACCCTTTTACCGGCATACTCTTTACGCACCCAGTCGACCAGTTCTTCCGTTTCCGGACGCGGAATTAATACATGCGGTGAAACCAGGAAACGCAGATCAAAAAAAATCGTTTCCCCCAGGATATACTGGATTGGTTCAAAAGCCATAAGGCGTTTCAGCATTTCATCCAGTGTTTTTTCATCGTGTTGGGAAATCACTTCATTCCCTTTCATCCGGAGTTCAATTTTGCTGTACTTTAGCAGATGGAAAAACAGGAGATCCGAAAAATTCCGTATCTCATTGTCATCATAAGATCCTGATAAAGCTTGAAAAATTTTTTTCCTGGTTTCAGCTATGGTCATAGTCCGATTTCTGATGCAAAAGTAAAAAACTAAGGCCTATGGAGCATGATGTGCTGCATAAAAAATACATGAAACGCTGTATCGATCTGGCCAGACTAGGTTGTGGAAGCACCGCCCCCAATCCCATGGTGGGTTCTGTCATTGTATGCGGTGACCGGATAATCGGTGAAGGCTTTCACAGGAAGGCTGGCCTGGCCCATGCGGAGGTAAAAGCAATCGGTTCCGTTAAGGACAAGGACCAGCTTGCCAAAAGCATCCTTTATGTCAATCTTGAGCCCTGCGCTCACACGGGCAAGACACCGCCCTGCAGCGACCTGATCATCCATTGCCGGATTCCATCGGTTGTCATCGGGACATTGGATCCACATGAAGTTGTTGGCGGGAAAGGCATAGCGCGCCTTCACCAGGCCGGGATCGCAGTCACCACCGGAATCTGCAGGGACAGCTGTATCGACCTCAACAAGAGGTTCTTTACGTATCATCTTTTAAAAAGGCCTTATATCATATTGAAATGGGCTCAGTCGGCAGACGGATTTATTGACGTCCTGAGGGAAAAATCCGACCCGGCCCGGCCAAACTGGATATCCAATGAATTGTCGAGGAAACTGGTGCACAAATGGAGAACTGAGGAACAGGCTATTATGGTCGGCACCTACACCGCCCTGCTGGACAATCCGAGGCTCAATGCCCGTGAATGGCCCGGAAAAAATCCTTTGCGGATAGTCCTCGATCGAACTTTGCGGTTGCCGGCCAATCTGCATCTTTTTGATCAGCAGATTGCGACCCTCATCATCAACGAAATACGCGACGAGACAGTCGGATTATGCCGTGGAGGGAGGAAAAAAATTGCTTGAAAGTTTCATAACATCGGGCCTTTGGGATGAGGCACGGATCTTTACCGGACAAAAACCTTTTGGTTCGGGAATAAAAGCCCCGGAAATAGAGGATCAGCTCAAACAGCAAACCTGGATT
>JAGDMB010000287.1 GCA_017860375.1 Bacteroidota bacterium
GGGCTGCCTACTATTTTTACCTGGTTACCTTATTTAACAGTCCTTACTTTTATAATGAAGATAACCTTCCCGAAGACTACCTGGCAACTTTTCCCAACTCCGACCCGGCAGTATTCTGGGACCAGATTGAAAAGGATCTTACTGAGGCGATTCCCGTGCTTCCGGATAACTGGCCGGCTGAAGACCTGGGTCGCATGACAAAGGGTGCTGCCCGTGCAATGCTGGGCAAAGCATTGCTTTTCAAACATTACCATTACTATGTGAAAAATGGCATGGGTGGATCGGCTGAAGATATTGCCGATCTGAAACTGGCAAAATCATCCTTTGATGATATTTTTAATTCCCACACCTATTCCCTGATAACACCGATGGAACCTAAAACACGCAAGGATTATATTTATTCCTTCCTGTGCAATTTTTCCTATTTGCCCCTGCCGGCCGGAAATAACCTGTATCCGGCAGAAAACAATCCTGAATCCATCTGGGAGATCCAATACTGTGATGAACGGATCTCAGGGGGTTGGCTGCCGGGTTGGCAATGGACCGGAGCGCTCAATGCCCAGTACCTGTCAACGCATGCGTCAAGTTATAAAAACCAGGAAGCTCACCCTGCCTTGTATTATGAGTTTGAGACAACCGGGGCTCCGGCCGGATTCGATCGTGATCCGAGGGCCTATGGTACGCTATATCTCGATGGAGACACAATGGATTTCAGGCCTGAAAATGTGAATTACTATGCACCCTATGTAAGTGGTGCCAACAACAAACGTATTGCACAGGGCCGTGGACTGACAATTGAAGGGCAACCTTCTGTCGGATTTGGCCTGAAGAAGTATTTCTTCCCGACATACAACGACAAGGATGCACCTAAAAATGACCCGATCAATATTCGCTTGATCCGTTATTCGGATGTCAAGCTTATGTTTGCGGAAGTAACCCTGCTGCTGAATGAAGACGTTACCCTTGGACTGGCTCAGTTAAATGAAGTCAGAGACCGGGTCGATATGCCACCCGTTTCAGAATTAACCCGGACTGCCATAATGCATGAGCGGGACGTTGAACTGGCTCTTGAAGGACACCGTTTTCTTGATCTTGTCCGCTGGAGTTTTGATCCGTTGTGGAATATTAAATGGTATGATATTTATGGGAATAGTTCCTTTACGGTTGGAAAAAATGAATACCTGCCGATCCCTCTGGAAGAAATAAATAAAAACCAGGGCCAGTTAAAGCAAAATCCGGGCTGGTAAAATAATATAACCTTTATAAATATGTCAATTATGAAAAATAAAAACAATATTCTTCCCATCCTCTTCTTCATGGGGATACTTACCTGGGGATGCAATAAAGAGGATGCCCTGGAACCCAGTGCAGATTTTACCCTCAATCTGACAGACAATACGGGCTATGTTAAAGAACCGGTTACCCTTTATCTGACGAATGTGGTGGGTGACTTCATCACAATTTACCGCGGCGATGCAGCGAATACTATCTATAATGAAGACAGTGCCATAGTTAAAGGGATAGCGGTGGGTAAGAATGAAGATTCCGTCAATGTAAACTACAATAATGCTGGAGTTTATCAGCTGACCCTGCTGGCAGCGACTTCCGGCAACTGGGCTGAAGATTATTTCACCGATGTCAAGACCGTACAGGTGACGATCCTCGACCGGCGAACGAAGCTCACGAAATTCACAATCGATAAAGTGAATGGCAAATTAAGTGAGGACGGAACAGAATTCTATTTCTATGATGTGAAAACCGCAGATCTGACGGCCAAAAAGCCAACTTTTTCTACCGATTCGCCCGATGCCCTGGTATATATCGGATCGGAATTACAGGAATCCGGAAAATCTGTGGTTGACTTTTCTCCGCTTTCTCCCGGAGATGCGGAAGGAAGGCCGGTTGAATATAAGGTCGTTGCCCCCAATGGTGATTTTAGAATCTACGTTGTTAAATATTTCCTGAACGATTAGTAAACCAAATAAAAAAACCTATGAAAAACAATTTACTGGTATTCGCTTTTTTCGCTCTCCTGGGAGCGGCAAGCTTGAGCGCACAAACAGTCATAACAGGTCTTTCCGAAGATTTTGAAGGAGAATGGCTGAGCGAGGATTCCACCTTCTGGGCTCCGAATGGGGGCTATGTCGATAACCAGGCCCCAGAAGATACCTTGGTTTTCACTGTTAACCGCATGGACGACGGAACAGGTAATATGGCACTGCATATAGCCTTGTTGCAGAAGAATTTTTTTGATGGTCAGATGTACCTTTTGAAAGATGGTAAGGACCAGGTGCTGGATGCAACACTCAATCCTGTCGCAAGCTTTCGGGTTCGGATAGATTCTGCAACCTGGCTGATCCCTGACTGGGGACAGGGTGGAAAACTTGTTCCGGCAGCCGATGTCCCCTTCCAGATCAGTTTCTTTGTAGGTGACAACCGGTTATCCTCCTATGCCTACCGGATCCCTATTGATGGTGAATGGCACGAATATATGTTTAACCTGAATGCCGATGCGGATTTAACGGCAATCGAAAAGATCCTGATCGAATCGGTCGACTGGCCTAATGCCAACAAGGCATATTACTGGTTTGATGACTTTAAGGTCGGAGATGCAGTAACTGCCTTTGTCCCCCTTACATCGGTTGATATAACCGGTGTTGCCCCTGTAACGGTTAACAATCAGCAATTGCAGCTGGGCATTGACTATTTGCCTGCGGAAGCTTCCTTCAAAGAGGTAAACTGGTCTGTAATTCCGGTAACGGGCAATGCCAGTATCGGTGCAGATGGAAAACTCACACCCGTTGCCGATGGTGATGTGAAGGTTGTGGCTGTGGCCAAAGATGTAAGCGGAGTGAGTGATACGGCAACCGTTACGCTGACGAATCAGTATGATACCATTACCACTTATTCACAGGGTTTTGCTGATGCAGCCGAAGTGGATATGTTTCTATGGGCTCCCAATAAAGGCTATGCAGATGTAACGGAACCCAATGATACCTTGATGTTTACGGTTACAGCAGAAAACAGCGCGCTGCACATCCTGGAGCGCCAGAAGAGCTTCGCTGATGGTCAGATGTATGACTTCAAAACAGGCATCGGAAAAATTCTGGACCTGTCGGAAATTCCTTTGGCCAGCCTGAAGATCAAAATTGACAGCGCGGTATGGATGGTGAACAACACTCTTTCTGCCACCGTTCCGTTCCAATTCGGACCCTGGACCGGTGATGTAAGGCTTGGTGCCTATTCCAATGATGTCCCCATCGACGGTGAATACCACACCGTATTCTATAGTTTCTATGATCCTGCAATGGACATGAGTGGGGTAGAAAAAATGTTACTGGAATCGGTATCGTGGCCTGCCGCCAATCAGGCTTATTTCTGGATGGATGATGTCAAACTGGGGGAAGCCGTTTCTATTCCTGATCCTGTTGTATCAATTGCGGTGATGGGAGCCAACGGTGTTGACAGTATTTCGGTCAAGGGCAAAATATTGCAGATGGTAGCTACGGTGAGCCCTGAAACCGCTACCTTTACCAAGGTATACTGGACGGTGGATGATGCTACCATCGGCAGCATCGCCCAGGATGGAAAGCTGAAGGCACTGAAAAATGGTACGGTAGTAGTGACTGCCCATGCAATTGATATGTCGGGCATAACGGGCACGATGGCAGTTGAAATTACCGGACAGGGAGGAACTGGTATGGCTGATGCAGAGATTGCACCTTATACAATATTCCCGAATCCGGTAACGGATGTGTTGAGAATTTCAAATGCTCAGGATATTAAAAAGATACAAATTGTGAACCTCGTGGGCCAGGTAATGGATCCCGGAAATGAAGCAAATTTTCAGGAAATCAACGTTACCGCTCTCAGTGCAGGTGCTTATATCCTCCGGATAACGGATATCCGTGACCGGACGCACGATCTTCTGTTCCTTAAGAGGTAGGGTTTTTTCTAGTGATCAGAGGCTGGTAACGGCGCCAGCCTCTTTTATCCCAAATTATGCAACAGGAGTCCCGAAGCAAAATCAGGACAGTCCACAGCCTAATTTGGGTTTGTTTGTTCATTCTCTAAAGAAAAAAAATATGAAAAGATTTTCGTTGTTTTTCATGGTCATGATGATT
>JAGDMB010000288.1 GCA_017860375.1 Bacteroidota bacterium
CGGCCGCTAAAAAGACGATAAAAAAGGAAACCGCTGAAAAGGCAAAACCTGCCGCTAAAAAACCGGTCGCAAAAAGCAAACCGGCGGTTAAAAAAGATGCGAAAACCGGAAAGAAATAATCTGAACGTTAAAAAACAGCGATATGGCACACAAAAAAGGAGCAGGGAGCTCCAGAAACGGTAGAGATTCCCATAGTAAACGACTGGGCATTAAACTATTCGGAGGAGAACTGGCAAAAGCCGGGAACATCATTTTACGCCAGCGCGGAACCGTGCATCATGCCGGAATTAATGTGGGAATGGGAAAGGATCATACCTTATTTGCCCTTGTGGACGGGAAAATAAAGTTTCACCGGAAAAAGGATGATCGTTCCTACGTATCGGTTGATCCTGAAACGGCCAAATAGAGAAACCTGCATAAAACATCACGCTCCTGTTTTAGGCTGATGGATCATCAGGCTGACAGGAGTTTTTTATTTTGTACCAATACGCGCTTCAAATGCTTACACTGGCCATTATCCGTGAAAAACCCGAGGAAGTCATTCAACGGCTTAAAGTGAAAAACTTCCAAGCGGAAGAGATCGTCAACCGCATTCTTGCATTGGATAAAAACCGCAGGTCTTTGCAGCAATTGCAGGACTCCAGGCAAAGCGAACTGAACACCCTTTCAAGGCAAATAGGCACCCTGCTCCAGCAAGGACGAAAAGAGGAGGCAGAAGCATCGCGCCAGAAAACCGCCGACATCAAGGAAGAAATTAAAAAGTTCAGCCAGCAGTCGGAAGCACATGAAGAAGAACTCAACTCCCTGCTTGTGCAATTGCCCAATATGCCGCATTCATCCGTTCCGGAAGGGCGGAGTGCAGAAGACAACCTGACCGTACGCGAAGGAGGGAAAAAGCCGGTGCTTGCTGAAGGGGCTCTTCCGCACTGGGATCTGGCTAAAAAATACGATATCATTGATTTTGAGCTGGGAAATAAAATTACCGGAGCCGGATTCCCTTTATACAAAGGAAAGGGAGCAAAACTTCAGCGCGCCCTCATCAGTTTCTTTCTCGATGAGAACCAGAAAGCCGGCTATACGGAATTTTTGCCTCCCCTCATGGTCAATCCCGATTCAGGATTTGGTACGGGCCAGTTGCCCGATAAGGACAGCCAGATGTATTTTGTCGGTGCCGATAATTTCTACCTTATACCTACGGCAGAAGTTCCTGTTACCAATATATACAGGGATGTGATCCTGGATGTCGCCGATTTTCCCGTGAAAAATACGGCCTATACCCCTTGTTTCCGACGTGAAGCCGGCTCCTATGGCAAGGACGTGAGAGGCCTTAACCGGCTGCATCAGTTTGATAAAGTGGAGATCGTTCAGATACAGCATCCCGACAGGTCGTATGAAACGCTTGATGAAATGGTGAATCATGTGGAAGGAATTGTCCGCAAACTTGAATTGCCTTACCGTATCATGCGCCTTTGCGGGGGTGATATGAGTTTTGCCTCCGCACTTACCTATGATTTTGAAGTGTTTGCGGCTGCGCAGGACCGGTGGTTGGAAGTCAGCTCGGTGTCTAACTTCGAATCGTTCCAGGCAAACCGTCTGAAGGTAAGGTTCAGGGAAGAAAGCAACAAGAAAACTGTACTTGCCCACACGCTGAACGGCAGTTCCCTTGCTTTACCCCGGATAGTGGCGGCCCTGCTGGAAAACAATCAGACGCCAGAAGGCATTGCACTTCCCCCGGTGCTGCATTCCTACACCGGATTCAGTCATATAGGCTAAAGTCTCTTCTGCGTTTTCTTTCTCTGTTTATTTCAACTCACCGGTAACCGTTTGCGGCTTTTCCCGGTTCGACAGGTTGTCGACCGCATAAAAGGAAATACTGCTTTTGCCATCGGCCAGCCGGCTAGCCGATATCGGCCGGGTATAAAGGGTTTCAGGGCCCTGATTCATCCGGTAATAAATGGCTTGAACTCCCGATAGCCCGTCTGAGCTTTTCAATACCAGCGTCGTTTTCGATCCTATCCGGTTGTCTTCCAAACCCTCAAAGGAATAGGAAGTAACCGGCGCACCATTATCCAGGGTGAATTTCCCTGTCTTTTTTTCTTCCTGGTTGCCGACAATGTCCACGGAATAATAGGCAAAGAAATATTCCCCATCGGCCTCTGCCGTCAGGGGACCGGTATATTTTTCAAACGGTTTGCCGTTCAGGGAAATATACGTGGACGATATCCCCGACGTGGCATCTTTGGCCGATAAGGCAACCGTCAGCTTGCCGCTGTAAAAATTCACTTCGTTCCGGGTGATCAGGCTTTTGCCCGAGAGCCTGGCATGGGTCACAGGAGATTTGCTGTCGGCCACCACATGATACACCACCTTCGCCTGCGGATTTGCCGATTGCTTCAGCAATGTATCCACCGCCCGGGGCAAATAAACGGTATGTTCTCCCTCGCAGTCCCAATACATCGGATTGGTATATTTTTTCGAAGAGTCGCTCGTCAGCCTGTAGGCCGGTGCATTCTCTTCCGGTGAACCGGAGATCCAGAAATAAACCGGAAGGGTTCGGTTGTAATAGATTTTCCCCTCGTTGTTCACAAAAACGCAGGGCTTCACGGGTTCCGGATCCTGTCCGATCACAATGCCTGCATAAATAATTGTCATCCAAAACAGTAGGGTTGCCTTTTTCATACGGTAGCATTTTCCTGATGATTCATGCTGACATGGCGGCTGGTTTCAGGAGCCTTCTTTCCAGTCCGTTTTGCTTTGAACCAATGAAAGATCCGCATGAAACCATGCCCTGATAAAACTGCATTGAATGTAAGGATTATTTGCTAATTTAAGGCCCTCTGAACCCGGCTATTTTTCAACAGAACCCCTTGTATGGTGCAAAAGAACGATAGGATTGCCTTTGTCTATGCCGGCTTGGCGATGTTATGCTGGTCAACCGTTGCGGTGGCATTCAAACGGGCACTGTCATACATAAGTACGGCCCAGCTCTTGCTGATTGCCAATTACGTGGCCCTGGCAGCCCTGATCCTTCCGGTAGCGGTTCAGGGAAAGATCAGGGAATGCCTGCAGCAAAACCGCAGGCAGATTGCTTTTTCCATGTTCATCGGATTCATAAATCCATTTGTATACTACCTCATCCTGTTCAAAGCCTATTCCCTGCTGCCTGCTCAGGTTGCACAGCCCATCAATTTCATCTGGCCCATCATGTTGATGCTTCTTTCCATCCCCCTCCTTGGTCAGAAAATGCATGTCATAAGCCTGATCGCCCTGCTGGTAAGTTTCGGCGGAGTGCTGGTGCTGTCGCTGCAGGGCCATGCGAATGTCTTTTCCATTGAAGAGCCGGCCGGTGTCGTGCTTGCTCTTTCTTCCTCCCTGATCTGGGCATTGTACTGGATCTTCAACATGAAAGACAAACGGGATGACCAGGTGAAACTGATGACCAATTTTTTCTTTTCCTCCCTCTACATCACTGCCTGGTGCGTTTTAACGGGACAGATGACCGCCATGCCCGTTGCAGGCATCCTGCCTTCGGTGTATGCAGGATTATTTGAAATGGGGATTACCTTTGTACTGTGGATTAAAGCGCTGCAATATGCCACCTCCACGGCAAGGGTCTCGAACCTTATTTATATCACGCCCTTCATTTCCATGATATTCATTCATTTCTTCCTGCATGAAAAAATCTACCTGACTTCGGTGGCCGGACTCATTCTCATTATCGGAGGCATCATCCTTCAACAATATGGGGCAAAAGAGAAAAATAAATAAATTGTTACCGATATTTGCAGGGTGAATAAAAATACCATCATACTTGGCATTGATCCGGGAACCAATATTATGGGTTACGGATTAATCAACATCGGTGAAAGAGATCCGGTGCTTATCGGATTTGGCTGCGTTGAAATGCATAAATTTTATGATTATTATGAAAAACTGAAATGCATATTCGAACGGACCCTCGAGCTGCTTGACCAGTACAAACCAGTGGCATTGGCCATCGAATCACAGTTTTACGGGAATAATGTACAGTCGATGCTTAAACTGGGAAGGGCGCAGGGAGCCGCTATATCCGCCGCCCTTTACCGATCGGTGCCGGTTTTTGAATACGC
>JAGDMB010000051.1 GCA_017860375.1 Bacteroidota bacterium
AATCAACAAATCAATAAATAAATACGCGGGAGTAGCTCAGTTGGCAGAGCATAACCCTTCCAAGGTTAGGGCCGCGGGTTCGAGTCCCGTTTCCCGCTCACGTTATTTGACGATTTAATGATTTATTGAATAATTGATTGAAGAAAAAGTGAATATTGGTTTTCAATCATAAAATCAGCAAATCAACAAATCAACAAATAATACCAGCCGATGTAGCTCAGTTGGTAGAGCGTTTCCTTGGTAAGGAAGAGGTCACGGGTTCAACTCCCGTCATTGGCTCAGGAATAGTAACTTTTAGATAATAATAATAAACTGTAAAAACAACTTTCTAATAATCAGATTATGGCAAAAGAAAAATTTGATAGGTCTAAACCGCATGTCAATATCGGGACAATCGGTCACGTCGACCATGGTAAAACCACTTTAACTGCGGCCATTACACGTGTTTTGGAAAAACAGGGTCTGGCCAGTTTCCGTTCCTTTGATTCCATAGATAATGCACCTGAAGAAAAGGAAAGAGGTATTACGATCAATACGGCGCATATCGAATATCAGACCGTCAACAGGCATTATGCACACGTTGACTGTCCGGGTCACGCTGACTATGTGAAGAACATGGTAACGGGTGCAGCACAGATGGACGGAGCCATCCTTGTGGTGGCAGCAACGGATGGTCCTATGCCCCAGACCCGTGAACATATTCTTTTGGCCCGTCAGGTAAATGTTCCCAAGGTTCTGGTATTTCTCAACAAAGTTGACCTGGTGGAAGACAATGAAATTATTGATCTGGTTGAAATGGAAGTGCGTGAATTGCTGACCTTCTATAAATACGACGGCGACAATGCACCGGTTATTCGTGGCTCTGCACTGGGCGCACTGAACGGAGAACCCAAATGGGAAGAAAAAGTGCTTGAACTGATGAAGGTGGTGGATGAATATATTCCGATCCCCCCGCGCGACAAGGAAAAACCTTTCCTGATGCCGGTTGAGGACGTTTTCTCTATTACCGGTCGTGGTACGGTAGCCACAGGAAGGATTGAAGCCGGTGTGGTTCATACCAACGATGAACTTCAGATGATTGGTCTGGGCGCTGAAAGCAGAAAGACAGTTGTAACCGGTGTGGAAATGTTCCGTAAGATCCTTGATGACGGTGAAGCCGGAGACAATGTAGGTCTGCTTCTCCGCGGTGTTGACAAAAAGGAGATCAAACGCGGTATGGTTCTTGCCAAACCGGGTTCCATCACACCCCATACCAAATTTAAAGCACAAGTATATATCCTGAAAAAGGAAGAAGGCGGACGTCACACTCCCTTCCACAATCATTACCGTCCTCAGTTCTATCTCAGAACACTGGATATAACCGGTGAAATTCAGCTTGATGAAGGAGTTGAAATGATTATGCCGGGTGATAACGCCAACATTACGGTAAATCTGATCTATCCGGTTGCCATCAACCAGGGCCTGCAGTTTGCTATCCGGGAAGGGGGCAGAACCGTGGGTGCCGGTCAGGTAACTACCATTATTGAATAAGAATACCAACATCAGGCAGATTCTCCTGCAAAGGGGTTTAGGAATTCGCCTGTACAACTGACACGGGTGTAGCTCAGTTGGTAGAGCACTGGTCTCCAAAACCAGGTGTCGGGCGTTCGAGTCGCTCCTCCCGTGCGAAAGGAAAAGACTATGAAAAAGATTATGGTATATTTTCAGGAATCGTATAAGGAGCTTATGCACAAGGTGACCTGGCCTTCCTGGAAAGAACTGCAGGGCAGTGCAATTCTGGTGATGATTTCATCGTTCTTCATTGCCCTTGTCGTAGCCCTGATGGATCTTGGATTCAAAAACCTGATGCATCTGATATACAGTTTATTTACCTAATATCCCTAAATTGGATCTGAGGCTATGGAAGACCTGCAAAAAAAGTGGTACGTCATAAGGGCTATTGGTGGTAAAGAAAAGAAAGTGAAGGAATTCATCGAAAGTGAAATCCATCGTCTTGGCTTACAGGACTATGTTTCACAGGTGCTGATTCCGCAGGAAAAAGTATACCAGATCCGCAACGGGAAAAAGATCAGCAAGGAACGAAGCTATTTCCCGGGCTACGTCCTGGTGGAAGCAGCTATGGTTGGTGAAATTCCCCACATTTTAGCCAATATCACTTACGTTATCGGTTTTCTGGGAGGCAAGGGCGATGAATTGCCGACGCCCCTCCGTCAATCTGAAGTCAACCGGATACTGGGCAAAGTCGATGAACTCGCAGAAGGGGATGAAGAACTGAATGTTCCTTTTTGTGTGGGCGAATCCGTTAAAGTGATCGATGGCCCGTTCAACAGTTTCAACGGGGTTATTGAAGAAGTGAATGAGGAGAAAAAGAAACTGAAAGTGATGGTGAAGATCTTCGGCAGGAAAACACCCCTTGAGCTGAGTTTCATGCAGGTTGAGAAAGAATAGCACAAACTAAAATATACGGGACTGGTGATTGTGACAACCCAATAATGCTTCCTGGATAATCATCAGAAAACGTGGGTATCAATTAAAAATCAGAAACAAGTAAACTATGGCAAAAGAGGTAGCTGGATTGATTAAACTACAAATAAAAGGTGGTGCTGCCAATCCATCTCCACCGGTAGGTCCGGCTCTTGGTTCCAAAGGTGTTAACATTATGGACTTTTGTAAACAGTTCAATGCCCGCACCCAGGACAAGGCCGGTAAACTTTTACCAGTGGTGATAACGGTATTCAGCGATAAAAGCTTTGATTTTATCGTGAAAACACCTCCGGTAGCCGTTCAGCTTCTGGAGGCCACAAAGCAGAAGTCCGGTTCAGCCGAACCGAACCGAAACAAGGTGGCGACCGTTACCTGGGAACAGGTAAGAGCGATTGCCGAAGACAAGATGTCAGATTTAAACTGCTTCACTGTCGACTCGGCAATGAGAATGGTTGCAGGCACTGCCCGTAGCATGGGGATTACCGTCAAAGGTGAATTCCCTTTAAAACAGTAATAATTTATTTCCGGATAAACATGGCAAAACTGACTAAAAACAGGAAGTTAGCACAGGGAAAAATCGAACCAGAAAAACAATATAAACTTTCAGAAGCGGCTCATCTGGTGAAAGAAGTAACGACCACCAAATTTGACGCTTCGGTAGATATTGATGTACGGCTTGGCATTGACCCTAAGAAAGCTAACCAGATGGTTAGGGGAGTGGTTACTTTACCCCATGGAACCGGTAAGCAGATTCGGGTTCTTGTTTTGTGTACTCCCGACAAGGAGGAAGAAGCAAAAACAGCAGGTGCAGAATTCGTCGGCCTGGATGAATACGTTGAAAAAATCCAGAACGGATGGACCGACGTAGATGTGATCATCACGATGCCTTCTGTCATGGGAAAAATCGGTAAGCTGGGTAAAGTTTTAGGACCCAGGGGACTGATGCCCAATCCGAAAAGCGGAACCGTTACCATGGAAATAGGAAAAGCAGTTAAAGAAGTGAAACAGGGAAAGATCGATTTTAAAGTCGATAAATCCGGTATTGTTCATACTTCCATTGGGAAAGCATCCTTCACGGCTGACCAGATAGCGGATAACGCACGTGAATTCATTCACATGCTGATGAAGCTTAAACCAGCGTCTGCGAAGGGTTCCTATCTCTGCAGCATTTTCCTTTCAACAACCATGAGCCCCGGTATTAAAGTCGATGCAAAAGCATTCGACGAATAATTGTTTAAGACCTTAAAGTATTATGAAAAGGGAAGATAAAAACACGATCATCGACAGCCTGAAGGAATCTATCGGAAATTCAAAACACTTCTATCTTGCGGATATTTCGAATCTGAATGCCGAAACCACAAGCAACCTCAGAAGGGCATGTTTTGAAAGGCAGATCCAACTGGTAGTCGTAAAGAATACCCTGCTCAGAAAAGCGTTGGAGAAGTTTGAAGGCAAGTTTGAGGAATTGTACGGCCAGTTGAACAGTTCAACTTCCATTATGTTTACCGATGCGGCAAACATTCCGGCCAAACTGATTAAAGAATTCCGCAAAACCAGCGAAAAACCGATCCTTAAAGCTGCATATGTTGAGGAGTCGATCTACATTGGCGATGATCAGCTCGATGCATTGTCAAGTATCAAGTCTAGGGAAGAACTCATTGGTGACCTCATCTTTTTACTGCAGTCACCTGCACGGAATGTTCTTTCTGCCTTACAGTCAGGGAAGACAAAACTGGCTGGTATTGTGAAAACATTATCTGAAAAAGAATAATTATTTATAACCGATTAAACATTATAAAAATGGCAGATTTGAAAGCATTTGCTGAACAATTGGTAAACTTAACTGTTAAGGAAGTTAACGATTTAGCAAAAATACTCAAGGAAGAATACGGTATTGAACCTGCTGCAGCAGCTGTTGCAGTAGCCGGACCGGCAGCCGGTGGTGCTGCCGAAGGTGGGAAAGCGGAAGAAAAGTCCACATACTCTGTTTTCATGAATCATCCGGGCGGAGCAAAACTGCAGATCGTGAAACTGGTGAAGGATATCACCGGACTCGGACTGAAGGAAGCAAAGGACCTGGTTGATAAATCACCCGTGGCCATAAAAGAAAATTTACCGAAAGAAGAAGCCGAAGGTATAAAGGGTCAATTAGCTGAAGCCGGAGCAGACGTTGAACTTAAATAAGTCCGCCCCGAATAGAACTTTATAGGTTTAATCCCGCCTGCGGGATTAAACCTTTTTGTCGTTTGTTATCATTAGGGTTTCAACATTTTTTAAACTACTGTAATGCCGAATCATAGCACCGAGCGAATTAATTTCGTGCGTACGAAAAATCAGTTAACCTATCCCGATTTTCTCGATATCCAGCTTAAGTCTTTCAGGGATTTCTTTCAGCTGGAAACAACCCCGGAAAACCGGAAAAATGAGGGACTGTTCAAGGTATTCCAGGAAAACTTTCCGATTACCGATACACGAAACAATTTTGTCCTTGAATTCCTTGATTATTTTGTTGATCCTCCCCGCTATTCCATCGATGAATGCATCGAAAGGGGACTGACTTACAGTGTGCCCCTGAAGGCAAAACTAAAATTGTACTGCACGGACCCCGAACACGAGGATTTCGATACCGTGATCCAGGATGTGTACCTGGGTACCATACCGTACATGACCGAAAGAGGTCTGTTTGTGATCAACGGTGCGGAACGGGTGGTTGTTTCACAGCTCCACCGGTCTCCCGGCGTATTTTTCGGGCAAAGCATCCATGCCAACGGCACCAAATTGTATTCCGCCCGCATCATCCCTTTTAAAGGTTCATGGATCGAATTTGCGACCGATATTAACAATATCATGTATGCGTATATCGACCGCAAGAAAAAACTGCCCGTGACCACCCTTTTCAGGGCTATCGGGTATGAAAGTGATAAGGAAATACTGGAAATCTTTGACCTGGCCGATGAAATAAAAGTATCCAAAACAGCCCTTAAAAAGCTGGTCGGACGCAAACTTGCCGCCCGCGTGCTTAAGTCATGGGTGGAGGATTTTGTGGATGAGGATACCGGAGAAGTGGTATCCATTGAACGTAACGAAATCATCATCGACCGCGAAACTTTCCTTCAGGAAGAACACGTCGACGCCATTGTTGATTCGGGTGTAAAGACAATCCTGCTGCATAAGGAAGGTCAGAATCTTTCGGATTTTGAGATTATATACAATACCCTCCAGAAAGATCCGTGCAATTCGGAAAAAGAAGCCGTCTTGCATATCTACCGTCAGCTTCGCAATTCAGAACCGCCTGATGAAGCGACAGCCCGCGATGTCATCGATAAACTGTTTTTCTCCGACAAGCGGTATGATCTCGGCGAAGTGGGACGATACCGGATCAACCGTAAGCTGGGTCTTGATACACCGATGGACACAAAGGTGCTTACAAAAGAAGATATCATAAAGATCATCAAATACCTTATTGAACTGATCAATTCAAAAACGGATGTCGACGATATCGATCACCTGAGCAACCGCCGTGTCAGAACCGTCGGGGAACAACTTGCCTCCCAGTTCGGCGTTGGCCTTGCCCGTATGTCAAGGACCATCCGTGAAAGAATGAACGTCCGCGACAACGAGGTCTTTACCCCTATTGACCTGGTCAATTCGAAGACTTTGTCGTCCGTGATCAATTCCTTCTTTGGCACCAACCAGCTGTCGCAATTCATGGACCAGACCAATCCGCTGGCTGAAATTACCCACAAGCGCAGGATGTCAGCCCTGGGCCCAGGTGGTCTTTCAAGGGAAAGAGCCGGTTTCGAGGTGCGTGACGTGCATTATACGCATTATGGAAGACTTTGCCCCATTGAAACTCCCGAAGGACCTAATATCGGACTGATCTCCTCCCTTTGCGTTTATGCAAAGATCAATGAACTCGGTTTCATTGAAACGCCTTACCGCAAAGTGGAAAATGGCAAGGTTGACCTTACCAATGACGGCATTATTTGGCTCAGCGCAGAAGAAGAAGAATCAAAAGTTATCGCCCAGGCCAATGCGCCCATTGACGGCCATGGCAGCTTCACCGAACCGAAGATTAAAGCCCGGTATAACGGTGATTTTCCGGTGGCAGATGCCCAGGAAATAGACCTGATGGACGTGGCTCCAAACCAGATATCCTCCATTGCCGCTTCCCTCATCCCCTTCCTCGAGCATGACGACGCCAACCGCGCCCTGATGGGTTCCAACATGATGCGGCAGGCTGTTCCCCTTGTTTTCCCCGAAGCTCCTATTGTGGGAACAGGAATCGAGCGGGAAGTAGTTAGCGATTCGAGATTCCTGGTGATCGCTGAGAATGACGGCGTGGTGGAATATGTGGACGCTAACGAGGTCGTTTTGCGCTATGCCCTCACCGAAGAAGAAAAATTCGTGAGCTTCGACGGCGATATTAAAAGATATAAACTTCAGAAGTACAGGAAAACCAACCAGAATACCTGTATTAACCTCAAGCCGATCGTAAAGAAAGGACAGAAAGTAACGAAGGGACAGATCCTCACGGAAGGATATTCCACCCGCGGGGGTGAGCTGGCACTGGGCCGTAACCTGATGGTCGCCTTCATGCCATGGAAAGGCTATAATTTTGAGGACGCTATTGTGATCTCTGAACGAGTGGTACGGGAAGATCTTTTCACGTCTATCCATATTGACGAGTACAGCCTTGAAGTTCGCGATACCAAGAGGGGACTCGAAGAACTGACAGCCGATATTCCCAATGTAAGTGAGGAAGCCACCCGGAATCTTGACGAGAACGGGCTTATCCGCATCGGCGCCGAAGTGAATCCCGGTGATATCCTCATCGGAAAAATCACACCCAAGGGAGAATCCGATCCTTCACCCGAAGAGAAACTGCTGCGGGCAATTTTCGGAGACAAGGCCGGTGATGTGAAAGATGCCTCTCTTAAAGCGCCCCCATCCCTTCAGGGTGTGGTCATAGACAAGAAACTCTTCTCCCGCTCCATCAAGGACAAAAAATTGAAATCATCCACAAAACCGATCCTTGACAAGATTGAAGAGGAATTTGAAAGAAATACCAGCGAGCTGAAAGGCAAACTCATTGATAAGCTCTTTATTCTTGTGAACGGTAAAACATCACAGGGCGTAAAAGACTATTATAATGTGGATGTCATTACCAAAGGTGCCAAATTCACGCAGAAGGTCCTGCAGGATATTGATTATATGCAGATAAACCCGAACAAATGGACCACCGACAAGGAAAAGAATGACCAGATAAAAATGCTGATCCATAACTATATCATCAAGTTCAAGGAAGTGGATGCCATTTACAAACGCAAGAAATACAGCATAACCATAGGCGACGAGCTTCCGGCAGGGATCGTGCAGCTGGCTAAAGTATACGTGGCCCAGAAACGTAAGGTGAGAGTGGGCGACAAGATGGCCGGCCGGCATGGTAACAAAGGCATCATTTCGAGGATCGTCCGTCTGGAAGACATGCCTTTCCTTGAAGACGGCACACCGGTTGATATCGTGCTCAATCCCCTGGGTGTTCCTTCCCGTATGAACCTGGGTCAGATCTATGAAACCGTACTTGGATGGGCCGGATTGAAACTCGGAGTGAAATTCGCATCTCCCATCTTCGATGGCGCAACCATCAGTCAGATTACCAAGCATACCGATAAGGCCAAACTGCCAAAATACGGAAAAACGTTTCTGTATGACGGCGGCACAGGGGAACGTTTTGACCAGCCTGCCACCGTGGGCGTCATTTATATGCTGAAACTCGGCCATATGGTGGATGATAAGATGCATGCCCGTTCCATCGGCCCCTATTCGCTGATCACGCAACAGCCTCTCGGAGGCAAAGCCCAATTCGGCGGTCAGCGTTTTGGTGAAATGGAAGTATGGGCCCTCGAAGCTTTCGGGGCCGCTCATATTCTGCAGGAGATCCTGACCATTAAATCAGACGACGTGGTGGGAAGGGCAAAAGCCTATGAATCCATTGTCAAGGGAGAACCCCTGCCTCCGGCAGGCATCCCCGAATCTCTGAACGTACTTTTGCACGAGCTCAGGGGTCTTGGTTTGAGCATTAACCTGGTATAGAACCAGCAAATATTTGATGATTTTAAATCCGATACAATAAATAACCAATCTATGTCATTCAGAAGGGACAACAAAGCAAAAGCTAACTTTACCAAGATCGCGATCAGCCTGGCTTCACCCGAAGAAATACTGGAGCGCTCCAGCGGTGAGGTGCTAAAGCCTGAAACGATCAACTACCGTACCTACAAACCGGAACGGGATGGGTTGTTTTGTGAAAGGATCTTTGGTCCGGTTAAGGATTATGAATGCCATTGCGGAAAGTACAAAAGGATCCGTTACAAAGGCATTGTCTGCGATCGTTGTGGGGTGGAAGTAACCGAAAAGAAGGTACGCCGTGAACGGATGGGCCACATTTCGCTGGTAGTCCCCGTGGCTCATATCTGGTATTTCCGTACTTTACCCAATAAAATTGGTTATTTGCTGGGATTGCCTTCCAAAAAACTTGATTCGATCATCTATTACGAACGGTATGTGGTGATCAATCCCGGTATTAAAGCGGCCGATGGTGTTCAATACCTGGACTTCCTGACCGAAGAAGAATACCTTGAGATACTCGAATCACTGCCGAAAGAAAACCAATTGCTGGACGACAGTCACCCCGATAAGTTCATCGCCAATATGGGCGCTGAATCGCTTCATCAGTTGCTCGAAAGACTGGATCTTGACACACTTTCCTATGATTTGCGCCACAAAGCCAATACGGAAACTTCCCAGCAACGCAAAAACGAAGCACTAAAAAGGCTGCAGGTTGTAGAAGCCTTCAGGGCATCCAAGGGAGTAAACCGTGCCGAATGGATGATCATTAAGGTGGTACCGGTAATACCCCCTGAATTGAGGCCACTTGTGCCCCTCGATGGCGGAAGATTTGCCACATCTGACCTGAATGATCTCTACCGCAGGGTCATTATACGGAATAACCGTCTGAAAAGGCTTATAGAAATAAAGGCTCCCGAAGTCATCCTGAGAAATGAAAAAAGGATGCTGCAGGAGTCCGTTGATTCATTGTTTGATAATTCACGGAAATCCAATGCCGTGAAAACCGATGCAAACCGGCCCCTTAAATCGCTTAGCGACAGCCTGAAGGGAAAACAGGGACGTTTCCGTCAGAACCTTCTGGGGAAACGGGTTGACTATTCAGCACGTTCCGTGATTGTTGTCGGACCTGAACTTCAGCTTCATGAAACCGGGCTTCCGAAAGAAATGGCCGCTGAGCTTTACAAGCCTTTTATCATCCGCAAACTCATCGAAAGAGGCATTGTGAAAACTGTGAAATCAGCCAAAAAGATCGTCGACCGGAAAGATCCCGTAGTCTGGGATATCCTCGAAAATGTGCTGAAAGGCCATCCTGTCCTGCTTAACCGTGCTCCCACGTTGCACAGACTCGGGATCCAGGCCTTCCAGCCCAAACTGATCGAAGGCAAAGCCATCCAGTTGCATCCCCTGGTATGTACGGCTTTCAACGCTGACTTTGACGGTGACCAAATGGCCGTTCATTTGCCACTGGGCAATGCGGCTATCCTTGAAGCGCAGATCCTGATGCTTGCTTCCCATAACATCCTCAATCCGGCAAACGGAGCGCCTATATCCGTCCCCTCCCAGGATATGGTCCTCGGCCTTTACTACATGACCAAATCGGCCAAGAATACACCGGATCATCCCGTGAAAGGGGAAGGATTCACTTTCTATTCTCCCGAAGAAGTCATCATTGCGTACAACGAGAAAAAAGCCGACCTGCACGCGGTCATCAAGGTAAGGATTGAAGACTGGACCAACGGAAAACCCGTGCGCAAGATCATTGAAACCACGGTGGGACGGGTATTGTTTAACGAGGTGGTCCCAAAAGAAGTGGGCTTTCTCAACGAACTGATGACAAGAAAATCACTGCGCGAGATCATCAGCAACGTGCTGAAAAAAACCGGAACCGCAAAGACTTCAAAATTCCTTGACGACATTAAGGACCTCGGGTTCAAAAATGCTTTCAGCGGAGGCCTTTCCTTCAACCTTGACGATGTGATCATCCCTACGGAGAAAGATGCTCTTATGGATGAAGGCTATCAGCAGGTTGATGAGGTGATGAACAACTATAATATGGGGTACATTACCAATAATGAACGATACAACCAGATCATTGATATCTGGACCCATACCAATGCCAAGCTTACCCAGACCCTGATGAAACAGCTGTCCTCCGACAAGCAGGGATTCAACCCGGTGTATATGATGCTGGATTCAGGAGCCAGGGGCTCAAAAGAACAGATCCGGCAGTTGTCGGGCATGAGGGGACTTATGGCCAAACCCCAGAAATCCGGATCCACCGGCTCTGAAATTATTGAAAACCCGATCCTGTCAAACTTCAAGGAAGGCCTTTCGGTTCTGGAATACTTCATCTCCACGCATGGTGCCCGTAAAGGTCTTGCCGATACGGCTCTTAAAACAGCGGATGCCGGTTATCTGACACGCCGTCTGGTAGACGTATCACAAGATGTTATCATCACCGAAGACGACTGCGGTACCCTCAGAGGTCTCGTTGCCACAGCGATCAAGAATAATGAAGAAGTGGTTGAGTCGTTGTACGAGAGGATCCTTGGCCGTACTGCCGTTCATGATGTATACCATCCGCTGACAGGCAAACTGCTCCTCACATCAGGAGATGAGATAACCGAGGATATTGCACGGACGGTCGACGACTCTCCCATTGAACAGGTTGAGATACGGTCAGCCAAATGTTACGGACGTAACCTCGCCACCAGCCGTATGGTGCAAAATGGCGAAGCGGTTGGGGTCATTGCTGCCCAGTCCATCGGGGAACCCGGAACGCAGCTTACCCTCCGTACATTCCATGTGGGAGGTACCGCCGTGAACATCACCACCGAATCGAGTATCATTGCTAAATACAATGGTATCGCTGAAATAGATGAATTGCGATTCGTTGAGCGCACCGATGAAAGCGGAAAAAAATTCGATACCGTCATCGGACGTCTTGCGGAATTAAGAATCGTCGACAAGAAAACAAGCATTGCACTGACAACCAATAATATACCTTATGGTGCCAAACTCTATATTAAGAACGGTGCCGAAGTGAAAAAAGGAGACCTTATTTGCGAATGGGATCCCTATAATGCGGTTATTATCTCAGAAGCTGCAGGGTTTGTATCCTTTGAAAATGTGATCGAAGGACTGACCTTTAAGGAAGAATCGGATGAAGTTACCGGATACCGCGAAAAAGTCATCATCGAGAGCCGCGACCGGTCAAAGAACCCGACTATCAATATTGTGGACAAAAAGGACCAGATGCTGAAGATGTATAACCTGCCCGTAGGTTCACACCTGACAGTAAATGACGGGGATTCCGTAAATGCAGGCGACATCCTGATCAAGATACCAAGAGCGATTGGTAAATCGGGTGATATCACCGGTGGTCTGCCCCGCGTAACGGAACTTTTTGAAGCCAGGAATCCTTCCAATCCGGCTGTTGTATCTGAAATAGACGGGGAAGTAGCTTTCGGCAAAGTGAAAAGGGGAAACCGTGAAATTGCCATCACTTCAAAATCGGGTCAGCAGAAAAAGTACCTGGTACCCCTTTCCAAACAGATCCTGGTTCAGGAAAATGATTATGTGAAAGCCGGCGTGCCTTTATCAGACGGTGCTACAACACCTTCCGACATACTGGCCATTAAAGGTCCCACCAAAGTACAGGAATACATTGTAAACGAAATTCAGGAAGTGTACCGGCTTCAGGGTGTTAAGATCAACGACAAGCATTTTGAGGTCATTGTAAGGCAGATGATGCGCAAGGTGGAAATCATCGACCCGGGGGATACTAAATTCCTTGAAAGGCAAGTGGTTGATAAATGGGAATTCATGGAAGAAAATGACTGGATATACGGCAAAAAAGTAATAGAAGAGGGTGGCGATTCCACCAGCCTGAAACCGGGTATGATCGTAACTTCCCGCAAACTTCGCGATGAGAATTCCCTGCTGAAACGAAAAGACCTTAAACCGGTTAAAGCAAGGGATGCAATCCCCGCTACTTCACAGCAGATCCTCCAGGGTATCACCAGGGCTGCCCTGCAAACACAAAGTTTTATGTCTGCTGCTTCTTTCCAGGAAACCACTAAAGTACTGAACGAGGCCGCCATATTTGGCAAAGTGGATTACCTCGAAGGCCTGAAAGAAAATGTGATCGTGGGCCACCTCATACCGGCCGGAACCGGAAACCGGAGGTACAATACCCTCATTGTCGGTTCAAAAGATGAATTCGAAAAGATAACGGAAGAGAAAAGTACCGGTGTGGAAGTTGTGAAAGAGCATTAATTTGATTCAGTATGGAAGAAAAGAAAAATGTCAATCAGATCAGTATCGAACTGAAAGAAGACGTGGCACAGGGTATTTATTCCAACCTGGCCGTCATCACCCATTCCTCTTCTGAATTCGTGATCGACTTTGTAAGGGTAATGCCCGGCATCACGAAAGCCGAGGTTAAGTCAAGGATCATCCTTACCCCCGAGCATGCCAAACGCTTCCTGATGGCGCTGAAAGACAACATAACGAAATTTGAAGCCGTGCACGGGACGATCAAACAGGTGGAAGGCGCCGGCGGTGCCATGATACCGATGAACTTTGGAGGCCCTACCGCACAGGCGTGAGTATTTGTTGATGGGTTGATTTGTTGATTGAGTGTGGGCGTTGTGTTTGGGGAAAGAGTATTGGTTGATTGGTTGATTCGTTGATTGGTTGATTTGAAGAATAGCGGATCGGCAAGGCATCAAGAAGGTGCATCGAAACATATAGTTGCAAAAAATCCGGTGAA
>JAGDMB010000289.1 GCA_017860375.1 Bacteroidota bacterium
GCGGTTTTCCCCAAACCATGGCTAAATTGAGGATAAAAGCCAGGACAAAGGCCCAGGGCACCAGGGTCCAGCGCAATACCTTATGGGAAAAATATTTCAAGGAAAGAAATCCGTGAGCGAATATATTCAGTAATCCGGGCATCCGGAAAAGGGTTTGCCATCCGCCGCAGGCAATTCTCACCTTGCGCTTCAGCTCCTCGTGTACCGAAACGGATGCGGTTTCCGTCCCCCAGGCAGAAGGGGCATATTTTATGGCAAAACCTTTGGAGGCGATCTGCAGGGAAATGGCGAAGTCATCCAAAATCGTATCTTCCTTTACCTCTTCATACAGTTCCGTCCGGATGGCAAAAAGCTCACCCACGGCACCAACGGCGGATCCGCTTTCCGATTCCAGTTTTTTTATCAGCGATTCATATTGCCAGTATAGTCCTTCCCCGGCCTCGACCGCTTTTTCGAGATTGCTGTTCTCGATACGTTTTTCTCCGGCCACGCATCCCACTTTTTCATCCGCAAAATATTGCATCATTTCGCGCATGGCATCTTTGTTCAGCATGGTATTGGCATCGGTAAATACCACAAAAGGTGTGGAGATCAGTTTTATGCCGCGGTTCATGGCATGGATCTTGCCTTTTCTGACCGGCTCGTGGTGCACGGTGATATTCCCGTATCGGTTAAGCAGGGGTAAGGATTCGTCATCCGACCCATCGGTCACCCATACGATGGAAAGCTTTTCCTTCGGATAATCCAGTGACAGGGAATTTCTCATTTTTTCGTCAATACTGTCGGCTTCGTTATAAGCAGGGATTAAAAGGGTAACCTGAGGCACAAAGGGAGAAACTTCCGTTTTCTTTCGGGGTTTGCCACGGCGAAAAACAGCCGCAATGGCCAGTATCAGGGTATAACCCAGGTAGGCATACAGGATAATACCCACTGCAATCCAAAAGATTGTTTTAAGGTTCATTGCAGATTGTTTCCGTAAAAAGTCAGCAACTCAGCGGTAATTTTATTTTCATTCATCTTCTCTGCAATAAAGGACCGTGCATTTTTGCCGATGCTGGCAAAAAGGGTTTGATTTTCCAACAGTTGAACAATAGCTCCTGCGATCATTTCAGGATCATCGGCAATCATAAGTTCGGAACCATCCTTTACATCAATGCCTTCAGCGCCGAGGGAAGTGCAGACCACAGGAATACCCATCGCCATGGCCTCAATTATCCTTACGCGGATCCCTCCGCCCGACAGAACAGGTACCACCATCACGCCGCCGGATCGCATGAACTGACCGGCATCGTCCACCTCTCCAAGGAAGTTCACGGGTTGTTTGCTCAGGTAATTTTTCAGCCATGCCGGAGCATTGCGGCCTGCCACATAAAATGCATAGGGATGGGAGGCATGCAGGAATTTCTTCCAGACTTTTTCGATGAACCATACCAGTCCTTCCTGATTCGGAATATAGTCAAGCGAACCGATAAACGATACTTTGTTATTTCCGTTGCCGCCTGCAAGCTCACGACTTCCGGAAACATCAAACCCTACAGGGATGACCAGGGATGGTTTAGTATTTCCGTGGCTGTTGAAAGAATGAAGGTCTCTTTCCGAGATGGGAACCAGCATGTCATAGGCGTTGATAAATGAATACTCAAATACGGCCATCCGACCTGACAGCCTTTTATAATACGCCCGTTTTATCTTGTTTTTTGTCTGAAAGGTTATTCTTTTCCAAACCTCATGCTCAATGTTATGGGCGCGCAACACAATCTTTGCCCGGGAACACTTCCGGATGGTTTCGGCATAGGGCATAAGATAAAGTCCTTCGAGCTGAACGATATCGTATCTATTCCGCGTTAAAAGTCCGGTCAGTTTTTCCCTGAAATCCGTATCGATGAACCTTTCAGCGTTATAAGGCAGTCCCGAGAACAGCATGTTCTTCAACAGCCGTATCGGTCGGATGGTGGTATTAACATAGGTTGTAACCACTTCGCGGTAGGGAAACCGGTTGTCGTTTTTCAATGACTTTCCTCCGTGCTTTGGCGTCTGCATGGCCAGGAGGGAAACTTCATGACCGGCACGGGCAAATCCATCCGCCAGGGCAAGGGCAGCAATAGCTCCACCGTCTTTGGGCGGGAAAGGGTATTTGTTGCTAACCTGGAGGATTTTCATGATCAGTTTTATAAATCAATAAGAAGTGACGGGTTTTCCAGTGATTCGGAAAGAAATGCTGCTTTATCCTTGATAAATTCCAGCCTGGAAATAGTCTTGTGCAGGTAAACAGATTTCAGGAAGACATAGGTCAGAAATACCGGAAATACGACCAGAACTGCAACACGCAGGCTCTTATTCACCGGCAGTTTATATTTATCGGGACGTTCCAGCACGGGAAATTCATGCAACCTGTCGAGAATGTATTTGATGCCGTGCCATTTGCTCATTACAATCTTTTCCACCGATTCATTGTAAATCCCGATGAAGTGGTTGAGTGTATCATCCGGCACAGGATGCAGGATTTGTTTTACAATTTTCAGGAACCGGATCTTTTCCTGCTGTGATTTTTTGCATACTTCCGCGTCGTGTGACAATCGCTTCAGCATGGATCGCAATTCATCCCGGGACAAGTCGATAATCTGGAATTTTCCGGTAAGGTAGATCTTTTTATCCAGCATATTTCGTTTATCAATGCCCAGGTAGGTGCGGATAAAGCTTGCATAGGTATCAAGATTCAGCATGGAGGAGTCATTGGTGGCTTTATAGGTTAAAAAGATGCCCACAATAACCAGTATGAACGAGGACATCCACATGCCCTGGTAGCTTTCAAGGATGCTTTCGCGCACAAATTTTTCGCCGATGAGGGAGAAAACATAATACAAAATGAAGAGAACCGTTGAGATCACCGTTGGCATGCCCATTCCGCCTTTCCGGATGATGGCCCCAAGGGGGGCGCCAACAAACAGAAAGATAAGGCAGGCTGCAGCCAGGGTGAATTTTTTATGCCATTCAATCTCATGCTTCCGGATATTCCGCTGCTCATATTTCAGGTTGGAAGAGGTATTCTCAATAAAGCCCTTTGTTGACCTTGCATTGGAGAGGGCAGTAGAGACAATTCTCCGCTTCATGGTCAGATCAAAGGAAGCATAGAGGCTGTCCAGACTGGTGATCGTATCCTTTTGCTGAAGCGACCTGGAAAGTGAATCCGCAGCCAGAGACCCCTGCCGGAATGCCATCGAAGGGATATTCCTGTCCCTGGTCTTGAAATAATGAAAATTCATCAGGGTACGTTTGAAATGGTGGTTCTTGATTGCCATTTCAGCATTCAGTGAATCCCGGGCATGAGAAAGCTGGGCAACGTTCAGCATCTGGTAATAATTCTTGAAAAGCGTTTCATCGGTTCGCTGCAGATCATAACCGGACAGGGCCACAATGATTTTTTCCTCCTTGAAGACGTCGGTGCGGTGCGGGTATGTATTATAGCCCTTTTTGCGGTTACCTTCCATTTCGGAAAAACTTTTTCCGTCCCACAGCGTGATCAGCAGGTTTCTTTTGTCGGTGGTCATCTCCATTTTTCCCGAATCGGCCAGCGTTACATTCGGATTTCCTTTCCGCTGTGTATGGTCGTATATTTTCAGATCGTACATGATATTGGTAACCGGGTCTTTCTTTTCGACCCGGATACTGTAATTATCGATCCCGCTGAAAAATTCGCCTGGCTGGATGTGCAATTCCGGCCGTTGCTGACGGACATCATAGATCAGCGATTTCATCTTCAGGTTGGTGTAAGGCATCACATTATTGGCAAAGAAAAAAGCCCCTATGGAAATCAAAAAAACAAGTACCATAAGCGGGAACATGATCCGCTGAAGGGAAATTCCCGAGGCTTTCAGTGCGGTAAGTTCGTGGTATTCCCCCAGGTTTCCGAAAGTCATCAGCGAGGAAAGCAGGATGGCAAGAGGCAATGCCATGGGGACAAGACTGGCGGAGGCATAGGCCAAAAGTTCAGCGATCACCTTTAATTCGAGGCCTTTCCCTACCAGTTCATCAATGTACCTCCATAAGAACTGCATCAATAGCAGGAAAAGGACAATGAAGAATGTCAATGCA
>JAGDMB010000290.1 GCA_017860375.1 Bacteroidota bacterium
CCTGCATGTTTGATGAAAATAAAAGCAGCAATAAAAGGGTCAATATTATTGCAGCCAAAGGTTGTTTCATGCTTTTCCCCGGGAGAAAAAGCGGTCTTGGTTTCTGATTCATACGAATGGGTTGTTAATAATTATGTACGTTAGGTTTCATGCAAATGGATAAAAGGAAGCCATAACAAATTTATACGGAATAAATCATTTCGATTCTCTTTTCGATAAAACTTTAAGGCCTCATTACGGTATAAAGTCCATTTTCTGTGCTGCCTTAATAGCAGAACACATGGGAAGATTTATCTACTGACCGATGAAAACGTATGAATCTTTGCTTTGATAATGTCGGTGATGACCCGGTTTATTCCGCTTTAAGCTGACTTTCATCTTCGAACAGGATGGGCAGCATGTACCGGATAATTTCACGGGTATAACCCGGATTGTTAATGAGGGTATAACAGGCAATATACTGCCACTTCTGCAGGTCGGGATGGTAAATAAAACTGGAAGTTTTGTTACTTGATTTATAGGGAATAATATAAGAGTATCCGAATTTAAGGTCCTCCGTGGATTTGCAGAGTTTGTTTTTTTTCAGGTAGGCAGCAAGCACATTATCCGCGTTAAGAATGGCTTCTCCCTTTTTCACATTTTCAAAGCCCGAAGTCGGGGTGAACTCACTGATCACGATAACGGATTCATGCCATTTATAGACTCCCCTGGGATTCAAACTGTCAAGCCGGGCGAGCAATGCCTGGTCGGTCAGTTCCTTGATACCGGATCCAGTGCCCTGTTTGTCCAGGACATCGGAAATAGCCGTTACGACAGCCATCCTTTGTTGTTCAAAATACTCCCGGGTCAACGGGGTTTTCAGGAAGTCGGCGTACTGGATGCAATAACCCACCAGTTTTTCCGCTTCTTTTATGGTGGCAATGGTATCGCTTTCGATGAGCGGAAGAAACACTTTCTCAAAGTTTTTCTCATTCTGGGTCAATTCATTCAGGTCATACGGAGACTGCAGATCAAAAAGTTTTGCTTCACAAAAAACAGCGTAATTCCGAAGGCCTTTGGCTGCTTCGGCAAAATTATTTTCTTCCGCATACTTCAGGGCAAGACTGATCATTTTAAGCCCTCTTGTATACGCTTCAACTGTTTCGTCCTTGGTTACTGCGTTAAATTCCTTCCGGAAGTTCTTTTCTTTTTCAAACAAAACCTGGTAATGCATCCGCTGGTACTTTATCTGGTTGTATACTTTATCCTTGTAACCCTTATAAAAATCAACGGAGTACGGATCCTTTCTGAATTCAGCCCTTTCGATGCGGGATTCAACGAGATCCCTTGCCTTAAAGAGTTCTTCCTCCACGACATATTCTTCATAGGCTTTTATGAACAGAGCCATATCAAGTTCACGCTGAACATTAAAAAGAGAGATATCGTGGGACTGTTTCAGGCGGGGAATTTGCAGCTGCAAACCTTCGATGCGGGTATCGAGGCTGTCAAAAAAAGCCGTGGTTTTAGGTGCCAGTGATTGGTCCTGAGACAACACATGAACCTGAAGCAAAAGCAGGATCAGAACAAATCCCGCCTTATTTATGTGTACGTTCTTCAGCAACGGAAATTTTTCTTTCAGTTATTTCCTGATACGTAAAAAATCAACATGGGTTCGATTCTATTTTGAATGCCATTTCGTGTTATGTGTTCTGCGTTCGGTGTTCAGTGTTCAGTGTTCAGTGTTCGGTGTTCGGTGTTAGGTGTTAGGTGTTCGATGTTCAGTGTTCGGTTTTTGTTCACGGTTCATGGTTCGCAGTTAATGGTCATCCGTCAACTGTCAACTTTTTCATTGGCTTTGTTCTTTTTTTTTGTTCCTGGTTCCTGGTTCTTGGCTCTTTGTTCTTGGCTCTTGGTTCCTGGTTCTTGGCTCTTTGTTCTTTGTTCTTTGCTCTTTGTTCTTAGCTCTTGGCTCCTGGTTCTTGGCTCCCGGTTCTTCCCTATTCCTTATCCTTCAGTTTTCTCTTGAGGGCATTGATGTCCTTTTTAAGGGTATGGACAGCTTTAAAAAGGTCTTCCTGCGGAAGGACCGGATCCGGTATTTCGCTGCTGATGTAATTCACGAATTTCCAGACTTCCTTTATTTCATTAATTTGGATATCAAAAGGTTCATACAGCGGATTCAGGGAATAAAGGCAAAGCTTGTGTTCCTTTTCGATGAGGTTTTCGGCTATTTTGAAAACAATGCCTTCATCGAGTGTAAGCACAATATATCCGTGACCGTCGATTATGGTATTCCAGTCCTGCACAAATTCCCCTGTCACCCATGACCGTGACGGGATGGGGAGCATGGAATCACCGGTAAGCTGAAAGGTGCGGTACTTTTTTTGCCGCGACAGAAAGGGAAGGTGGAAAACCGGCAGTTCGCTGATGAATTCAGGATCAGCAAAGCCCGTGGCGTAACCGGCCTTTGCCTTTTCACTGACCAGTTCAATGTTTTCCGCATTGTCGCTGTTGATGGTGGTAGCCAGGACACGGATATTGCTGCCCTTAAGGTACACATCCCCGCCCCTTTCAACCTGGGAGAGCTGGCTTTCGGAAACGACCGAAAGATTCACTTTCACCAGGGTATCAATGGCAATGCCATAGTATTTTGAAAAAGCGATCAGGGCCTGCAAGGTAGGCTGACTGACCTCGTTTTCGTACCCGCTGAGGGTGGAACGCTTCATTTTGAGTGCAAAGGCCACATCGTCCTGGGTGCGGCCCCTGCGTTTCCGGAGGAATTTAATGTTGGAGGAGAAGTACATGGTTATTAGTATTTAAGTTAATATGTTATAATTCCCCTCCAGGGAGGGGATTTAATTCTACAAAAATTCTATTGTAAATATAATACAAAAAGATTATATTATAATCATTTATTTTGATTATTATATAATCATTTACTAACAATTGGATCTGTTATGCCGGAAAGCGGGGAAAAAAACATCATCCATCTCGACCTGGACACCTTTTTTGTATCGGTGGAACGGTTGATCAACAGCAGGTTGAAGGGAAAGCCGGTGATCATCGGAGGCGCCTCAGACCGGGGTGTGGTGGCCAGCTGCAGTTATGAGGCCAGGCAATACGGCATTCATTCGGCCATGCCCATACGAATGGCCCGCCAGCTGTGTGCCGACGCCATCATACTGAGGGGTGATATGGAGCTGTACAGCCGGTATTCCAACCTGGTTACCGGTATCATCGAGTCCGTCGCACCGGTGGTTGAAAAAGCATCGGTCGACGAGCATTACATCGACATTACCGGGATGGACCGTTTTTACGGTTCGCTTGCATGGACGCAGGAGTTGCGCCGGAAGATCATCCGTGAAACCGGGCTGCCCATTTCCTTCGGGCTTTCGGTCAACAAAACCGTGTCGAAAATTGCCACGGGAGAAGCGAAGCCTAATGGTGAAAAGCAGGTGCCGGCCGAAGGAGTAAAACCCTTCCTGCATCCCCTGCCTATCAGCAAGATACCGATGATCGGCGAAAAAACCTTTCACCTGCTTCGTTCCATGGGAATTGCCACGATCGGCACACTGAGCCTGATACCGGTGGAAATGATGGAAAAAGTGCTGGGCAAGAACGGAATCGTGATCTGGAAAAAGGCCAACGGCATCGATTCAACGCCCGTAACACCCTGCTGGGAACAGAAATCCATCAGCAGTGAAAGAACATTTGACAACGACACCACCGATCCCGTTCTGTTGAATAATGTACTGGTCGGTATGGTGGAAAAGATCGCCTATGAATTGCGAAAGGACCAGAAGCTCACCTCATGCGTTACGGTAAAAATACGGTATTCCAACTTCGACACCCACACACTGCAAAAGCGTATCCCCTATACATCATTTGACCATAAGCTGATGGAAACCGCAAAAGAACTTTTTAAAAGGCTCTACCAGCGGCGCATGCTCATCCGCCTCATCGGTGTCCGGTTCAGCCACCTGGTACACGGCACCCCGCAGCTCAACCTGTTTGAGGACACGCCCGAAATGGTACATCTTTATCAGGCCATCGACCGGATGCGCAGGCGGTATGGAAAGAAAGCAGTGATACGGGCAGTGGGGATGGGAGAGGAATCACTCATACACGCAGTACTCCCACGGATCAAGCGCGACGGTTGTTTTGCGCTTGAAGGCGGTAGTGGTGCCCGTGAACAATTCCTGCAGCTTTCCGATTTTCCGGTCTGAACGCAAGGTATAATTCACCGGTTCATCCCCCAGGTTACAGATGACCAGCACCCGATCCTCTCCTGCCTGCCGGATAAATGCAAACACATTGCTGTCGGCCGCAACGGACAGTACATCAAGCTTTCCTCCGTCCTTGCCGCTTGCCAGCGCTTTGTTGTTTTCTTTTATGGCATCCAGTTTTTTATAGAAATCAGTGTAGCTATAGGCGTCCCAATTGATGGTGTCTTTCACAAAGAATTTGAGCCGCTCATTGAACGCTGATTCCTGTCCGTTATATACCAGCATCATGTCCGGGAGGGTGGCCGCCAGCACTGCAAATGTCCTGGCCCCATCGCCCATTCTTTCAAATTCCGTACCTGCCCAGGAATTTTCATCGTGATTGGAAGTGAACTGCATAAGCAGGGAATTTCCGGGATAAACAGAATCCACCCACTGAAAATGCTCGGCGATGGCATACGCGTCTTTTCTGTTTTTTGCGATGTCATTGAAAATATGGTGCAGTTTCCAGTCATAACTCATATCAAACGCGGTCCGGTGATATTCAGGTCCCTCCGCCTCGGCCAGCATGAAAACAGGTTTTACCTTGTCCAGTTCGGGCCTCAATTGTTCCCAGAAATCCATCGGAACACCATGGGCAACGTCGCAGCGGTAGCCATCCACATCAAATTCTTTCAGCCAGTATGTAAAGATCTTTATAAACTCTTTGCGCAGGTCGTCATTGTCGAAATTCAGTTCTGCCGTATCCCACCAGTCGTATTCAGTCGGGTGAATAGGATAGGTCATCTTCAGCTTTTTCAGTTTTTTAAAGTATTCCGGGTGTTCTTTCATCCAGACCGGATTCCATGGGATACTGTCGGGGTTGATCCGCATGTAGTAATCCGGATGCGTTTTCACCCATGGGTGATCCCAGCCGGTATGATTGATCGCAATATCCAGAATGACGTACATCCCCAATTCATGAATCTTATCCACAAGCGATTTAAAATCCTCCAGCGTCCCATATTCCGGATTAACCGAGAGGTAGTCACTGCTTGCATAATAGCTGCCCAGGTATTTTTTTCGTTCAGCCGGATCTTTAATCTCTTCGATTAAAATGCTGGGTGTTGCTTTCCGGTTCATTTCGCTGATCGGAAAGACAGGCATCAACCAGAGGATATCAACCCCAAGCTCTTTTAACCGTGGGAGATCCTTTTCAACTGCCCTGAAAGTTCCTTCGGGTGAATACTGCCTGATGTTAACCTCGTAGATGATGGCATTCTTCGACCATTCGACGTGATTTACCTGGCTCATGACAGGTTCCGGGATGCTTTGTTTTTCCTTTTCAGGCTGCGGTTTGCAGGCAGAAAAGAAAGCCGTTATCAGGATGGCTGACGCAACAAATTGAATTCTCATTATCGGTTTTTATTTGTTTTTATACTATTGAAATTGAATACACTACCCTTCATCGGTCGGTAAGGACAATAAAACGATCCGGCTCAGCATGAATGCCGGGCCGGATCTGAGTTGTAAATGAACCATTAATAATAGCCTACATTTTGTTTGAGCAATCCATCGGATGATTCAATTGCAGTCTGCGGTATAGGCATCAATTTTGCCGTTTCAGCCGAAACGAAATCCTTATTGGTTTTCGGTTGCAGAAATGTCCCAAACCGGATCATATCCTGCCGGCGATGACCTTCCCAGTATAGTTCGCGTCCCCTTTCCCCAAGGAT
>JAGDMB010000291.1 GCA_017860375.1 Bacteroidota bacterium
ATGTGGTTTTTGAAGGTACACCCGAGGATCTGGTCTCGTGCGAGCAGTCCTATACGGGTCGTTATTTGAAGAGTAAACTGGGAGGGAAGAAGGTATAATATCGGTATTCAGTATTCGGTATTCAAACCGCTTACCGATCACCTCTTACTTCTTGTAAACAGAGCCAAATACCTTGTTGATCAGGTCAACGGCCCATTTATACGGATCGCGGCGAATTTCCTTTTCTTCCTGCTGAACTTTCAGAAACAGGCCGTCAAGGGCTTTTTCAGTGCAGAACTCCCCGATGTCCGTGTTCACTGATTTGGCATTCGGATCCACCAGCCTGATGACCGGCAATGCCTGGTTATAGGCATTGGTGAGCTTTGTCCAGGCCGTATTGGCTGAAAAACCCAGTCCCAGGTCGCGGTCCAGCGCCTTGTCAATTTTCGGAGCATACAGCGATACCAGATCCTTATACGTTTGTTTTTTCAGGTATTTCGTGGCAGCGGTTGAATCGAAGGCAGAACTGCTGGAAGATGAGGAAGATTTGCCATTCAGGATGGCCCAACCGTCGGCGATGGTCATATTCCGGATGGCATTCTTGAATATCGGGGCAGCTTCTTTGGCGGCGGATTCAGCTGACCGGTTGACGGATTTTACGAGGTCCTCCACCATTTTGGAGCCACCGGGGACTTTGTTGATGTATTTTACAATAGTATTGGCTTCCGGAGGCAGGCCTATTTTTATGAGTTTGTCCTTATAGTACCCGTTCACGACAGAGGTAATGGATACGGCTGAATCGGTGCCGATTTCCAGGGCCTTTTTAAGACCGCTTACCACTTCTTCCGTTGTAAGTGAAGGACTGGAAACTATTTTTAAAAGTTCTTCACAACCCGTGGTAAGGAGGATTGTCAGCAGGATGATCAGGACAGGAATCTTTTTCATACAATAGAATATTTTTCCGTTAAAAAGAAAAAAGCCCCGTGCATTGTCACGGGGCTTGGGAACTTCATTATGGAATGCACTATTTGTCTTTGAAACCAAACATAATGGCCACGCAGCTGCTGAGCGGATATTCAGCCTGCTTGTTGCTCACGGGAACCTTAAGGACGATTCTCAGCTGCTGGCTTGACTCCGGCTGAAAATCCCAGGTCATGGCCAGGTCATGGTTACGGTTATCGTATAATACATTTTTATACGCATCGATTACCTGGAATTCAATCTTCGACAGCGGCTCGGCTCCGCATACAGCCAGGCGGTAATGCATACCGGAGTAAAAGGTTTTGTACAAATCGGCTTCCTCGCCTTCTGTGAGGATGTCAGCGTTATAATTGCCGTCATGTATATAAGGAGTGAGTTCCTGCTTGCAGATCTTCTTTGCAAACCCTTTGCATTGGGCATGTATGTCGGGATTAAATCCAAACAGCGCCGCTATGAATAAAAGTGCAGGTACGGTTCTTTTCATGGTATGTAAATTTTAGAGTATAAAATTGGAACGCAAAGAATTCACAGCATCACGCAACCCGGTGAATGCCTCCGGAGTGACCGTTATTTTGGTCTGCGATTTCAGCGTGCTCACATTGGTAGTATTATCCGCTTCCACTTTCACTGCAGATGTCTGAACGATGATGCCGTTATAGGCATTCCTGAGCCCCTGAAGGTCATTGATCAGACTGACAATGTCGAGGTTTTCCTCGCCTTTTTCATTCACCCTGTTATCCTCCAGCATCCGGTCAACAATCGAGAAAGACAGCTTCTGTTCAGCGATCCTGTCCACCAGCTTATTTCCCTCTATCGGTTTTTCTCCCACCAGCTGGGTTGCAAGATACAGTCCCTCGATCCATCCTCCCACGAGCACAATCGCTGCAACGGCTTGTCTTTCATTTTCTTTCAGATAGGAACTGGAGTTCAGGAAGGTTTCGGAAATGATGTCCATCACCACGTCCCTGTTGTTCAGATTATCTTCCAGCCTGATCATGGTTTCCTCATCAATGGCATCCCTTATATCCATTCCTTCGGCCAGTTTTCGCGTGGCTTCCATATAACTCAGAGAGGTTTGTGTCTGATCGAATAAACTGCAGAAACTCAGGTCCGTTGTGTAAATACCCAGGTTCAGCGCCATGCTCTTATTGGTCGTGTATTTGTCCACATTTTTCAGGGGATTTAACAACTGTTCGTTGTATTCTGCACCGGCTGATTTAATAAGCATGGCCGTTTCAAGCGGGGAGGGCAGGGAGTAAAAGATCTTCTTTGCCTTATCGATGTCATCGAATATGTCCTCACCTGAAATGAAGGCGTCTAAATAACTTCCTTGCCTTTGTCTTTGCTTTTATCGGATTTGCATGCAGGAAATGCAGCGATCAGAATAAACAGCAAAAAGGCATGGAAGGCCCTGTTGGTTAGATGATTTAAATGCATGGGTACCATTTTTTATGTATTTGTCAAAACTGCTCATGAATTAACCTGTAGTAAAAATAGTATATTTTTTCTTATTTAAAAACATTTCGTTACATGGATCGGCTGAAACCCAAAGGTAAAGCTTTCAGAAAGGTTATTCTACAATAATTGATTTCAGATATTAACAATCGGCTTTTTCCTGTTCAAATATTTTTTCCCGGAAATGGGCACAGGTCAACCAGCGGGCACAAGCCGCATTTTGGCTTTCGTGCGGTGCATATGTATCGGCCGTGCAGAATAAGCCAATGGTGTGCGGTTGGAATGAGTTTCTCCGGAATATGCTTTACCAGCTGCTTTTCCGCTGCCAGCGGTGTTTTGGCGTTACGGGTCAGACCCAGTCTGGCGGAGACCCTGAAAACATGGGTATCTACGGCGAGGGCAGGCTGGTTAAAGACCACCGCGGCAATAACGTTGGCTGTTTTCCGACCGACTCCCGGCAGTTTCATGAGGTTTTCGACCGTTGAAGGTACCACTCCCCCGAAGGAATTGACCAGTGTCTGCGCCATACCCACCAGGTGTTTCGATTTGTTATTCGGATAGGAACAGCTTTTAATGAATTCAAAAACCTGCGCAGGAGTTGCCGATGCCATTTCGTTTACCGTTGGAAAACGTTTCAGCAGGGCGGGCGTTATCAGGTTAACCCTTTTATCGGTGCACTGGGCGGATAAAATAACGGCAACAAGCAGTTCGTAAGGTGAGCGGTAAACAAGTTCGGTCTCTGCCACCGGCATTGCCTGTTGAAAACGTTCCAGAATACGGGCGAAATGGTCTTTGCGATGCACCATCAAATCAACAAATTATCAAATCAACAAATCAACAGATACTTCAAAGATACACCATTTTGAATTTTCAAAAACTTTCTTTATGTTTGCATAATATTAAATCGACATGAATATTTATACAAATAAGGCTTTTTATTTCCGGTATTTCTTTTATTTCTGGGAAACCTGATGGGGCTTTGTTTGTATAATGATCAAGGTATTATATAAAAGAGTCCCGGTGAAAAGGGGCTCTTTTTTTTTAATGAGGCACAGTATTCAGAAGCCTGCTGGCGAACTGAATACGGGTTGCCGAACTGAGCGAAGCGGTTTCACGAGCCCCGCGAGTAATTATTCCGATAGCGAAACTTGTCCCGCACCGAAGGTCGGGAGCGTATCGGGATAGGGTCATTTCACCGCTGCTGGCAGTGAAGGATTTTATAACATCTAACGGATGAAAGCGTATGAACAAAGCAAAGGCAAAACCAAAGCGAATTGCAATCCAGGGTGGATACGGTGCGTTTCATGAAATTGCGGCACTCAATTATTTTGAAAACGAGGAAATTGAGATCATACCTCGCACTACCTTCAAAGACCTTTTTCATGCCTTAAAGCATGGCCAGGTGGATTACGGGATCACGGCCATTGAAAATTCCATTGCGGGAAGCATCCTGCCCAATTACTCCCTCCTGCTGGAATCGAACCTGCGCATTATCGGGGAGATTTACCTGCGGATAAAACAAAACCTCGTCGCACTGCCGGGTCAGCGCATGGAGGATATCCGCGAAGTGCACTCCCATCCAATGGCAATTTTGCAGTGCATGCGCTTTTTTGATGATCATCCGGAAATCGTGCTGGTGGACAGTGTGGATACCGCCCTTTGTGCCATGGAAATTTCGGAAAAAAAGATCACCGGAAGGGCGTCCATATCCAGTAAAAAGGCAGCCGAACAGTATCACCTGGATATTGTGGCGGAGGGCATTGAAACACACAAGATGAACTATACGCGGTTCCTCATATTGAAGGGAAAAAACGGGCAGCATCCGGAAGTATTGGTTCCCAACAAGTCTTCCATTACGTTTGCCCTGGCGCATAAAATAGGCTGCCTTTCGAAAGTGCTTTCCATCTTGTCGTTTTACAATATCAACCTGGCTAAGATACAATCCATGCCTATTGTGGGTGAAGAATGGGAGTACCAGTTCTTTCTGGACCTTGAAATTGATGATTATCCCCTTTACGCGCAGGCGCTTGAAGCCATTAAACCCTTTACAAGTCATCTGCTGGTATTCGGAGAATATTTAAAAGGGAGATCCGTATTGGAATAATTCCATGAAACAAACCTTAAAAACCCACACAAAAAGCCTCAACATGGATGAGGATAAGACAGAATGCAGGCTTTTGAATAGCATAACGATTAAATAATGTAAAGATGAATATTACCCTTCAGTTAAAGCCCTTTACTTTTACCGGGGTGCCGGATGAACGACCGCTGGTACTTGCCGGTCCCTGCAGTGCTGAGTCGGAAGAGCAGGTAATGGATACAGCCCGCCAGCTTCGCGATGCCGGAGTGAGGATCTTCCGTGCCGGACTCTGGAAGCCTCGTACCCGTCCGAATGCATTTGAGGGAGTCGGAAAAGAAGGCCTTCCCTGGCTGAAACGCGTAAAGGAAGAACTCAACATGTACACGGCCACTGAAGTGGCCAATGTGAAGCATGTCTATGATTCCCTTAAAATGGGCATGGACATCCTCTGGATCGGTGCACGGACAACGGCTAATCCTTTTGCTGTGCAGGAAATAGCAGAATCGCTGAAAGGAGTGGATATCCCGGTTATGGTTAAAAATCCGATCAATCCGGATGTAGAGTTGTGGATTGGTGCCTTTGAAAGGCTAAACAGTGCAGGCATTACAAAACTTGCCGCCATTCACAGAGGATTCTCCACCTACCACAAAACCCTGTACCGCAATAATCCGCAATGGGAGATACCCATCGAACTGAAACGTCTTATCCCTGATTTGCCCATTATTACGGACCCCAGCCATATCTGCGGCAGCCGGGACCTCCTTTTTGAGATCTCACAGATGGCCATGGATATGGATTTTGACGGACTCATCATTGAAACACACTGCAATCCGGATAAAGCACTAAGCGATGCGCAACAGCAGATCACACCCGATGCCCTGCAGAAATTACTCAGGAGACTGGTCCTCCGCAAGGCAGATATTGACAGCAATGTGTTGCTTTCCACCCTCGAAGAACTGCGCCATGAAATTGACAAATACGATGACCGCCTGGTGGAGATTTGTGAAATGAGAATGGACGTGGCCCGCAAGATAGGGTTATACAAAAAGCAGAACAACATAACGATCCTGCAGACTTCCCGCTGGGATGAAATACTGAAACACCGGATCGAACAGGCCGCCATGAAAGGATTGAGCGAAGAGTTCATCATTAAGGTGTTCAGGGCTATTCATGAAGAATCCATCAATCATCAGATGAAGGTTATGAATGAAGAATGAAATAAGGAAAAGTTCAAATAATCTACGTTCTGAATGAAAACAATACACCTGAATACCTCCGGCAGAACCTCCAGGATCGTTATCGGTGAGACGCTGCAGAACCTTCCGGAATATGTGCGCGGAAGAAAATGCATCGTGATCACTGATGACACCGTACTGGAGTATTACCGGGATCAGCTGCCGGATTGGCCCATTATTTCAATCGGGCAGGGGGAACAGAACAAATCCCTCGCCACCCTCGGTTATATATTTGAGAAACTGGTGGACCTGGAAGCCGATCGCTCTCATTTTATTGTGGGCGTTGGTGGGGGTATTGTTTGCGATGTAGCAGGATTCGCCGCATCGGTCTATATGCGCGGATTGCCGTTCGGATTTGTTTCCACCACGCTCCTGTCGCAGGTGGATGCAAGCGTGGGCGGAAAAAACGGCGTCAACTTCCGGAAATACAAAAACATGCTGGGGGTATTCAGTCAGCCCGAATTTGTCCTCTGCGATCCCCTTATGCTTAAAACGCTGAAAAAAAATGTGTTTGTCTCCGGCTTTGCTGAAATCGTAAA
>JAGDMB010000292.1 GCA_017860375.1 Bacteroidota bacterium
CAATTCATTCAGAGGGCAGTTATTCACTGTTCCTGTTGAAGGGGGCCTTTCTGCTGAAATACCCCTGATCAACGGCGGATTTTGCAGCTATTCCCCCGACGGGAAAATGCTGGCATTCAACAGGGTGTTCCGTGAGTTCCGGACCTGGAAATATTACAAGGGCGGCATGGCCGATGACATCTGGATCTATGACTTAAATTCAAAGTCCGTCGTTAACGTCACGAATCATGATGCCCAGGACAAATTTCCCATGTGGCATGGTAACGAGATATATTTTCTCTCCGATCGCGACCGGATCATGAATCTGTTTAAATCCATAAGGTAACCGATTTCGCCGATTTCGACATAAAATTTCCCTCACTGGGAGACGATGCCATTGTCTTTGAAAAAGGAGGGTATTTGTTCCTGTATGAATTCAGCTCAAAGGCAGTGGTAAAAGTCCCGGTTCAGATAGCCAACGAGGTATCCAGTGCAAGAAATTCTTTGGTGGATGCCGGCAAAAATATTCAGACATTCGATATTTCCCCCGATGGTGAACGATTGGTGCTGGGGGCACGGGGCGATATCTATTCGGTTCCGGCAAAGGAAGGCATAACCCGCAACCTTTCGCATAGTTCTGGTGTTCATGAAAGAAACGGCATCTGGTCGCCCAATGGAAAATATATTGCTTTCCTTTCTGACCAAAGCGGTGAGACGGAGGTCTATATACAGGTGCAGGACGGTTCGGAACCACCGGTTCAGCTTACAACGAATGGCGACACATACAAGTTTGACATCCGCTGGTCACCCGACAGCAAAAAGATCCTTTGGAACGATAAGATGTTCAGGTTGCAGTATGTGGATATTGCCAGTAAGGAGGTTACGCTCGTTGATCAGTCCAACTACTGGGAATTCCGTGATTTCAACTGGTCACCCGACAGCAAATGGATTACGTATTCACGTCCCGAGAGAGAAAGCTTAAGCAAAATCATTTTATACAGTACAGCCGACAAAACAAAAACTGAAATTACCGATGGGTGGTATGAAAGCAATAGTCCGGTATTCAGCACGGACAGCAGCTACCTGCTGTTTGCCTCGGCACGGTATTTTGATCCTACTTACAGCAGTACCGAATGGAACCATGCCTATGTCAACATGGAAAAAATCTATATGGTGATACTGTCCAAAACGGCCAAATCGCCTTTGGCACCCAAAGACAATGAAGTTAAAATAAAGGAAACGGAAGCCGCTCCTGCAAAGCCGGAAGAAGAAAAGAAAAAGGCGGCAGACGAGAAGAAAAAGGAAGAACCGGTAAAGCCGGTTGAGGTCAAAATCGATCTTGATGGCATTCAGGACCGGATTGTGGAAGTTCCCGTGGAAGCAGCCAATTATGCCGGGATTTACTGCAACGGAAAAAAGATCTATTACCTGGTCAGAAAGCAGGATGACGAACAACCGTCCATTAAAATGTACGATCTGGAGGCCAGGGAAGAAAAGGACCTCGGCAAGGGCATGCGTTTCGTCATTGCCGCCAACGGTGAGAAAATGCTGATCCGAAAAGACAATTCATTTTCTGTCATCGATCTGCCATCCGCGCCCATTGAACTTAAAGAATCTGCGGATCTGTCAAGCATGAAGACATGGGTTAATTATGAAGAAGAATGGAAACAGATATATTATGAAAGCTGGCGGCAGATGCGCGATTTTTTCTATGACCGCAACATGCATGGAACCGATTGGGAAGGCTTACGTGATAAGTACGCAGCGTTGCTGCCTTATGTCAAACATCGCGATGACCTTACTTACATCATCGGTGAGTTGATCTCGGAACTGAGCGTCGGACATACCTATGTCCTGAGTGGTGAAAAACCCAAAGCCGAAAGAATAAGCACCGGGCTGCTGGGAGCAAAACTCAGCCGGCAACCCTCAGGGTATTACCGGGTGGATAAGATTCTCGAAGGAGCAAACTGGAGCAAGGATTTGCGTTCACCCCTCACGGAGGTAGGCGTAAATGTCAATGCGGGTGACTATATTATTGCCGTTAACGGAATTCCTGCCAGCAGTATGCCGGATATCTATTCTTCCCTGGTAGGGTTTGCCGACAAACAGGTGGAGCTTACGGTAAATACGAAACCCGAAGCTGCAGGGAGCCGCAAAGTTATTGTCGTTCCTTTGGCAGATGAATCGGCCCTGTATTATTTCAACTGGGTTCAGAACAATATGCGAAAGGTGTCTGAGGCTACGAACAACCAGGTGGGATATATTCATATTCCCGATATGGGAACCGAGGGGCTGAATGAATTTGTAAAACATTACTACCCGCAACTGACGAAAAAAGGTTTGATCATCGACGACCGTGGTAATGGAGGGGGAAGTGTATCACCCATGATCATAGAACGATTGCGCAGGGAAATGGTATTGTCGGATGTAGCCCGCAACCAGACCCAGGGTGAGCCGAATCCCGGAGGAACCCATGCCGGTCCGAAAGTATGTTTGATTGACAATTATTCGGCTTCGGACGGCGACTTGTTTCCTTTCCGGTTCAGGGAAATGAACCTGGGAAAACTTATCGGAGTGCGCACCTGGGGTGGTGTTGTCGGCATACGCGGGCCTCTGCCCCTGATTGACGGAGGGCTATTGTTTAAACCCGAATTTGCAAGCTACAGCAAGGATGGCAAGGGGTGGCCCATAGAAGGTTATGGAGTGGATCCCGATATCGAAGTCGATAACGATCCTGCAAAAGAATATGCCGGCGAAGACGCCCAGCTGAATAAGGCCATTGAAGTCATTCTGGAGGAAATGAAGAATTACCCCGGTTATGTAAAACCGGTTCCTCCTTATCCGGTAAAGAACAAATAAAGGATGGGCAGGGTGCTGATCCGCATGCCGGATCCATCATGCTTTTTCCGACAGGTTGACATCAAAATAAAAAAACCATCCCGGATTTCCGGGATGGTTTTTTTGTGGTAGCACCTGTACCGTAAAAATCACTATTTAATCCTCGATATAGTTTAGAAACCCTTTCTCTTTTCTGCGGCCAGTTCTTCAGCAATATAAAGGTCTTTTCTTTGAGCTACACATACGCTATTACTCACAACAGGGAGACATTTCTCTTTTTGAATAAAACGTGGAGAAAATCTCTTAATAGGAATATTGAAATCTTTCACTGAGCTCCTTCTGGAACTCTATGATTTTCCATTGTAAACCCTTTATCTCATTTTGAAGTCGTGAGGTATTATTTCCATTTCCCTCCAATAATAAATCTCGAATGAAGCGACGATTGATCATGATTTCTTTTTGACATTCATAAATTCTGGAAATCAAGCTTTTAATACTGTCTTTTATATCAATCATTACAATAAGTATTAGTTAATAATTTTTCAATAACTCATTTTGAGTTGGAATCGTAAAAATCCTAATTAAGTTGAAAAAAATTGGAGGGCCTTTGAGAAGAAAAATACTATCATAATATATGCCTCCAACAAGCTAAACACCTAACCTTTTCTAAAGGTACAACTTATAAATGACTTTATTCACAATTTTCTGTATTAAATTACTCTAAATAAAAATACAAATTCTTTCTGTGTAAATCGTCAGCAAAAATTTTGCCAGTAAAGGTTTAAATAGCTTTCACCGAAAACAATTCGATCGTGATGCATCGGGATGAGCTATACCACCCGGTAAAATTTGCGGTGCAAATCGAAAGAAAAAACAATACCACAAAATTATTTTGTATGAAATGTTGCATAAATCAGATGCCTGCCGGTTATGCAAGATATTGAAGGACAAAGCTTTACAGTGGGGAAAGCGAGGAGGCTTGGTTTGAAGCAGAATGTGCAACTATAGGAGCAGCCTGGAATGTCAGACTTGATACCCTTAAATAATAAATCAAATAGTTAAACAAACCAAATAAATTAATCCCGAACGCAGCGAATAGAAAGACCGTAGTTCTCATTGGTTGCGGAACGGTAGACATTTGCGTAAACGTAGCTCATGGTCCGGCTCCATGCTTTTGGCGGGGAATTGTATGTAGAGGTCCACCAGTCACCGTTGAGACCGATGTTGATAGCGAAATCACCAAAGAAGAAACGGGAACCACCAGGAAGGGCTTTAAAACCACTTAGGTTATTGGCTTCAGTGTTGGGACTAGCCCAATGAGAGGTTCCTGATTCTTTTAATTTGCCGCCTTCATTCGTTCCCCTCCAACCGGTTGTATTCGCCTGTACATCACTCATCCCAAGATACATCTCCAGTTGTTTCCATTCAGTGTCGGCAGGCACATGCCAACCCG
>JAGDMB010000052.1 GCA_017860375.1 Bacteroidota bacterium
TACGAATCGGCAGGGGCGTGTTTTTACTATGCGCTGAATGACTGCCGGGGTGCGTGCATCCAGAAAGAGGATCCGGCAAGCTATAATCTGCGGGCTCAAAAGATTTTTACTGCATTTTCCTATGACAGGAAAAACTTTTATATCATCGACAAGGGACGGCACGGGGAAGAAAAATCAGTCATCAAAATTGAAAACGGGAGGTTTGTCGGATTTGGCCACTTTCCTGTCTATGCCGAAATGAATGACCTTTCAGGGCTGGATGATTATATCCGGCATTATAACGACAACCGCGATATTCAGCGTATTATCGTTTCGTATTTGAAGCATAAAAAAGTAGAGAAAATCATCCGGTTTTAAAAGAGGCACACAACAGGATATCCGATGTTATTTCTTACTTTTGCGTCGGGATTTTTATGCATTTTCGTTCGTACTAACTAAGGACTTTATGATCGTATTTTTTACAAAGGAAAAACAAGTTGCTTTTGCTGTTAAGGTTCAGAAAACGCTGTCTGCAAACGATATAGCGAAACTTTCATGGCTCTTTGGCAAAGCGGAACCTTTTCCGGAGGAATCCCTTTCAGGAGTGTATATCGGACCACGAAAAGAAATGGTAACACCCTGGAGCACGAACGCGGTAGAAATTACACAGAACATGGGACTGGAGGGGATCGACAGGATCGAATCGTTTCTTTTGGCTGATACGGATAATCCTCATTACGACCCTATGCTGCAGACCATTTATAAAGGTCTTGACCAGCAGCTCTTCACGATATTGAAAACACCTGATCCGGTTATTCCGATTACCGATATCAATTCCTATAATGAAAAGGAAGGGCTGGCCCTTAGCCGGGATGAAATAGAGTACCTTGAAAAGCTGGGCGAAAAACTGGGCAGAGCCTTGACTGACAGTGAAATATTCGGATTTTCACAAGTGAATTCAGAACATTGCAGGCACAAGATCTTTAACGGCACTTTTATCATCGATGGCATTGAAAAAGAAATGTCCCTGTTTCAAATGATTAAAATCACTACCCGACTGCATAACAACCGTGTGATTTCAGCCTATAAAGACAATTGTGCCTTTTTGCAGGGTCCGGAGATTTTTCAGTTTGCACCGTCAACACAGGATAAACCTGATTTTTTTGTTCTCCGGAAAATTCATTCTGTGATATCATTGAAGGCTGAAACGCATAATTTTCCGACAACGGTTGAGCCTTTTAACGGTGCGGCCACCGGTACCGGAGGGGAAATACGCGACCGTGTCGGAGGCGGGAGGGGTGCCATCCCGCTGGCCGGTACCGCTGTTTACATGACATCCTATCCACGGTTGGCGGACGAACGAAGCTGGGAAAAAGGGATCACTCCGCGGAAATGGCTTTACCAGACACCGGAACAAATTCTGATCAAGGCTTCAAACGGGGCAAGTGATTTCGGCAATAAATTTGGCCAACCTTTGATCTGTGGCAGTGTTTTGACTTTTGAAAATCGTTCCGGTGATGCGCTTTTTGCCTTCGACAAAGTGATCATGCTGGCAGGGGGAATCGGCTTTGGAAATGCAGAACACACACAAAAAAACATACCCGGAAAAGAGGACCGTGTTGTATTGCTTGGGGGAGACAATTACCGAATCGGTATGGGGGGTGGCGCCGTATCTTCGGTGGCAACGGGGGAGTTCGGCAACCAGATTGAACTCAATGCGGTACAGCGTTCAAATCCTGAAATGCAAAAAAGAGTATGCAATGCCATTCGCGCTCTTGCTGAATCGGAGGAAAATCCTGTTGTATCCATCCATGACCATGGCGCGGGCGGCCATCTGAATTGCCTTTCGGAACTGGTTGAACAAACCGGCGGAACCATAGAAATTCAGAAGCTGCCTGTCGGTGACCCTACCCTTTCTGCCAAAGAAATCATCGGAAATGAATCACAGGAACGAATGGGATTGGTCTTAAAGGAAAAGGACATTCCCTTGCTGGAACGCATTGCCCTGCGGGAAAGAGCTCCCATGTATGTCATCGGGCGGGTGACCGGAGACCATCAGTTCACTTTCCTGGAAAAGGATGGTTCAAAACCCATTGACCTGCAAATTCAGGACATGTTCGGCAATCCACCCAAAACGGTCATGCGTGACGACACCAGGCTTGTAACTTTCCCTGAACCGGTATACGACATACACAAATTCGAGGAGTACCTCGAGAACCTTTTGCAACTTGAAAGCATCGCCTGTAAAGACTGGCTGACCAATAAAGTTGATCGATCCGTTACCGGTCGTGTAGCGAAACAACAAACCTGCGGTACCTATCAGCTGCCGCTGAATAATCTTGGCGTTATTGCCCTTGATTTTTCGTCGCACAGGGGTATTGCTACAGCCCTGGGACATGCTCCCGCTGCAGGTCTTGTCAACCCGGCAAACGGTTCAGTTCTGGCCATTGCGGAAGCCCTTACCAATATTATCTGGGCACCGGTTCATGACGGCATTTCAGGCATTTCTTTAAGCGCCAACTGGATGTGGCCCTGCAAAAATCCCGGTGAAGATGCCCGTTTGTATACAGCCGTCAAAGCAGCCAGCGATTTTGCCCTTGCACTTGGGATTAATATTCCTACCGGCAAGGATTCACTTTCCATGACGCAGAAATATCCCGACGGCAGGGTTGTGTATTCCCCCGGAACCGTTATCATATCCGCTGCAGGTGAAGTTGAAGATATCCGGAAAACCGTTGAACCTGTTTTAAAAGACGAACCGGAATCCCGGCTCCTGTATATCAACCTTTCAGGTGACGAATACCTCCTTGGAGGAAGCAGTTTTGCACAGCATCTGAATGCTCTGGGAACCGATTCCCCTGGTGTGAAAGATCCCCTGTATTTTAAAAAGGTTTTCAATACCATACAGCTCTTCATTGGATCAGACTATATTCTTGCAGGTCATGATATTTCTGCCGGCGGTATGGTCACTGCCCTGCTGGAGATGACTTTTTCATGCGAAAAGCTTGGGCTTGATCTTGATTTATCTTCCATTCCGGAGCCTGACGTCATCAAAATCCTTTTCAGCGAAAATCCGGGAATCCTCATCCAGGTCAGCAAAAATTCTCCTGCCATTAAAATATTGAAAGACAATGGTATTATCTATTATGACCTCGGGAAACAAGTTAAGTCGGATTTCATTGTTCTGAAAAAGGAACCATTTCAGAAAAAGTTGGCTGTAAAAACATTCCGTGATATTTGGTATAAAACATCCTACCTGTTGGACCGGAATCAATGCGGCCCTGAACTGGCTGAAAAACGATACCGTAATTACAAAGCGCAGCCGGTTTGGTTCCGTTTTCCGGCTGGTTTTACCGGTACGGCTCAATCCCTTGGTATTGACCTTGCCCGAATGAAGCCGACGGGAATAAAAGCAGCCATCATCCGGGAAAAAGGAGTGAACGGCGACCGCGAAATGGCATATATCATGCACCTCGCCGGTTTTGACGTGAAAGATGTCCATATGACGGACCTCATTGCCGGAAGAGAAACCCTTGAAGACATTCATTTTATTGTTTTTGTGGGAGGATTTTCCAATTCCGATGTATTGGGAAGCGCAAAAGGCTGGGCAGGAGCCTTTCTATACAACAAGAAAGCCCAAATTGCCCTTGAAAATTTTTACCGGCGCAAGGATACGCTGAGTCTTGGCGTTTGCAACGGATGCCAGCTTATGGCGGAACTTGGATTGATTACCGGCACCACCCCTCTGGCTCCGGTCATGCTTCGCAATGAATCGGGAAAATTCGAATCTGCTTTTATCAATGTGGAAGTTACCGGCGGCAATGCCGTGATGTTCCGAACCCTTTCCGGATCGCGTCTGGGTATCTGGGTCGCTCACGGAGAAGGTCGTTTCCGGTTGACCGGTAAGGAAAGTGATTACAATATAGCCCTGCGGTTTTGCTATCCTGAATATCCCGGAAATCCGAACGGTTCGGATTATGCGGTGGCAGGAATCTGTTCGCCTGACGGAAGGCATCTTGCCATAATGCCTCACCTGGAAAGAGCAATATTTCCATGGAACTGGGCATTATATCCCTTGGATCGCCTTCATGACGAGATATCACCATGGGTGGAAGCCTTCATAAATGCGAAAAAGTGGATTGAAAAAAGGACTTAAAAATGACCGTTTTGGTTTTAAAGTATGAAATCATCCCCTTCTTCCTGGTTCTCCGACGCCATCCTTTACCACATATTCATTGACCGGTTTGCCGGCTATGATCCGAATAAGGACTGGCAGCAACCTGAATTTATGGGAGGGAACCTGAAAGGAATCGTGGACAAGGCCGATTACCTAACCGAACTTGGAATTAACACACTTTGGGTATCCCCTTTTTATAAAACCGATGCCTATCATGGGTATCACATTACTGATTTTGTAGAGCCTGATCCACGATTTGGATCCATTGAGGATATCCGGAACCTGCTGGACACCTTCCATCAGAAAAACACCAGGGTCATCCTGGATTTTGTACCCAACCATTGTTCGGTTCATCATCCTTATTTTCAGGCTGCCCTGCATGACCGAAAAAGCAAATACCGCAGGTGGTTTTATTTTGCTCATCACAACGAAAAATACAAGACCTTTCTTACTGTCCGCGAACTTCCGAAGTTGAACCTGGACAACCCGGAAACACGGTTTTACATGATCGAAGCTGCTAAATACTGGCTATCATTGGGATTCGATGGTGTAAGGCTTGATCACGCCATAGGTCCTTCCCGTGATTTCTGGAAACACTTTTCCTACGAGATCAGAACATCCTTCCCTGAGGCTGTTCTGATCGGAGAAGCCTGGCTGGAAGGCGCGCAATTCCGCCACCTGAAAACTTTCGGGATTCATCACAAATATTGGCGATGGATAAGAGGCTTCCGGTTCCGCGATATTCAGGTTGAGTACCAAAATATACTGGATGGGGTCCTTGATTTTTATTTCCGCCATCGTATTACCGAGTATATCGCGTGGAAATCGGACCATGAGGAATTCAGCCATCCGCTAAGGCAAAAGATGCTTGATCATTATGCACTGGTTCCGGAGGACTTTTATCTTCCTTCTTTTATTGATAATCACGATATGAACCGCTTCATGTTTGATGCAGGACAAAATAAGGAAAAGCTGAAAGCAGCACTGGCTTTTCAGTTTAGCCTCCCCCAGCCGCCCATTATCTATTATGGTACCGAAACCGCTTTGTCCCATACGAAAACCATCAGCGGGCACGTCCCATTGTCCGACCTGCAGGCAAGAAAACCCATGCCATGGAATGAACTGGACCGTGATATGATTGAATTTGTAAAATTTCAGATAACCGCCAGGAAACAAAGAAAAAAATAATTCCCGCGTCAATGCTCCTGCTTGTCCTCAATATCACTTAGATGCAGGTTCAGCGCGTGGACCGATATCAGGATCTCTTTTATCGACAGGCTCAATGAAAGGATCATTAGAATGAGGGCGACACCGAAAACAAGTTCACCGGTCCGCTGCAATTCAATATACATCAGGAACATGCTCAGCACGCAAAGCAAGAGGCTGGAAATTCCAAAGACCTGCATATTCCGGATCAGCAGAAGCCTCCTTCTTAAATTACGGATTTGTCCGTACAGCACTTCATCCGGTTTTTCCTTGTAAAGTGCGTGCAGGCTCCTGACAAGATTGGCCAGGGCCAGGAACCGGTTTGTAAAGGCAAGGAGCAGCAAGGATATGGCGGAAAATAATAAAGCTGGGGTTGCCAGGGTAATTTTCATATATATTTTGAAATGGTGTTCAGGAGAAGTTCACGGTGTATTGGCTTTGCAAGGTAATCCACACAGCCGGCCTGAAAATATGATTTTCTGTCTTCTTCCGTGGCATAGGCGGTTTGCGCGATAATTTTCATTTTCTTGTTATGCGCTCTGATTTCCAGGATTGCGTCAATACCATTCATCACGGGCATTTTGATATCCATAAGAATCAGATCAACCGGATCGGCGGTTTTAATCATGGATACGGCTTCCATTCCGTTCTTAGCCCGTAATATTTTAACCCCGGTTCTTGACAAGGCTGCCTTGAGGTATAAGAAATTGGTTTCTTCATCTTCAGCGATCAGGATGGTTTTACCTTCCCAGGTAAAATTCCTTTTTCTACTCTCTTCTTCTTTTTCCAATTCCACATTCCGGTCACCGGCCGGGACTGAAAAAATCATTTGTCTGCCGGTATAGAACGATTCAGACCACACGGTTCCACCAAGGAGATCAATATAATCGTCAAATATCTCCAGCCCGTCCTTATGACCGTTTCGATTGTTGCTGCATATTCTTCTGGTGTCGTTGATAAGATTGTCCATTAATTCCTCATCATCTTTTTCGAACCCTATCCTTTCCTCATCAACATAAAATCTTTTCATAGCAAATGATTTTTTTCTCGCTTTCTAATATACTTATAAAAACGAAATTGCACAAAAAAAGTTTTCCGCTTTTTTCCAGTCTGCCCATGCACTTTATGAATGAAGACTTTCTTTCCATAAAGGAGAAAAAAAGGATACACAAATGAACGAGATCAGGTTATAGCAGTGATATCATAGGGGGTTTGCTGGTAAACATAATAATTCAGCCAGTTATAATACAACAGGTTTGCATGGCTTTTCCATCGCACAACCGGAGGTTTTAATGGATTATCCTGCGGAAAATAATTTTTTGGGACGTCAATAGCCAGTCCTTTTTTTATGTCCCGCATGTATTCATCTTTAAGCGTGCTGGGGTCATATTCGGAATGACCCGTGACAAATATGGACCTCCCGTCCCTTGTCATGGCAATATATACACCGGCTTCTGTTGATTCGGAAACAATAATCAGGTCTTTTACGGGCAGAATGTCGCTGCGTCTTATTTCAGTATGGCGTGAATGAGGAGCCATAAACTCTTCATCAAATCCCCTTACCAGAGGAATTTTTGGATTGCAGACCGTATGTGGAAATACACCAAACATCTTTCTTTCAAGTTTGTATTTCGGTATCCCGTAATAATGATACAGACCTGCCTGGGCACCCCAGCAAATAAACAAGGTAGACATTACATGGTGACGCACCCAGTCCATAATTTCCTTCAGTTCGTTCCAGTAGTTCACCTCCTCAAATTCAAGATGCTCGATAGGCGCACCCGTGATAATCATTCCATCAAACTTCTGGTGTTTCACCTCGTCAAAAATTTTATAGAATGCCTTTAAATGTTCAGGAGGAGTATTCTTTGGCCTATGATCACGGGTATAAAGCAGAACGATTTCCACCTGCAAGGGAGTGTTTGAAAGCATCCTAAGTATCTGGGTCTCCGTGGTAATTTTCACCGGCATCAGGTTGAGAATAGCAATCTTCAATGGCCGGATATCCTGGTGGATAGCCCTTGTCTCACGCATGACAAAAATATTTTCTTCCTGCAAAATCTCAACGGCAGGCAATTGATCGGGTATGTTCAGTGGCATACAATGGTTATTAAGACCGCAAAAATACAAAACTAATTTTGTATTGACCGGACTGAAGTATATTATTTCAGGCCAACCGATGAGTACGGCCTGTACTTCGGAGCGTATTATCCCTGCCATGATTTTACAGTGTAATCCCCGGAAATCTTGTGAGAAGATTCAGCCGCAGACCGGAACGGTATTTTGAGTTTGCGTATTACAGGGTGACCGGACTTGTTACCCTGTATCATGGCGTTCGGAGATCAATGGTAACCGTGCCTCCCTGATCAATATTTACTAAAGATAAAAGCCCTTATCATATAAACCTTCAATTATTTATAATTCCTGAAAATGACGATGCAGAAGGTCCTTTTTTACATTACAGGAGTTCTTCCTATCTTCACGGATTAAAAAAAATGAAGGGCATCATCATGCAGGCAGATAATCTATACGGAAAGAACCTGGAGGAACTGAAAGAGATCATTGCTTCCATGGAATTGCCTTCCTATACGGTCAGCCAACTGAGTGACTGGTTGTATAAAAAAAATGCCGGATCGTTGGATGAAATGACAAATATCTCAAAGCAGACAAGAAGAATGCTGTCCGAAAAGTATATCCTGCAAAAATCACCACCATCCGGCGTGCAGATTTCGGAGGATGGAACGCGAAAATACCTTTTTCGGGTCCGGGAGGAGAAATATGTTGAATCGGTGTTCATTCCGGAAAAAAACCGGAACACGCTTTGTCTTTCCACACAGGTGGGTTGCAAAATGGATTGTCTGTTTTGTATGACAGGCAAGCAAGGTTTTCAGGGCCATCTTTCCGTCGCGGAGATCCTTAACCAGGTGACCTCCCTCCCCGAAAGGGATCAGGTATCCAATGTTGTGTTTATGGGTATGGGAGAACCACTGGATAATACAGAAAATGTAATAAAAAGCATTGAAATAATGACTTCGGATTATGGTTTTGGATGGAGCAATTCGCGCATAACCCTTTCAACCATCGGAATGCTGCCCGGGCTTGAAAGGGTAATTCAGGACACCAGTTGTCACCTTGCCATCAGTCTTCACAGCCCTTTTGAAGAAGAAAGACTTCTGCTGATGCCTGCTGAAAAAGTATTCCCGGCAAAGCAGGTTATCGAATTTCTAAAGAAAAGCCAGGTCAGGCGGAGACGCAGGATATCGTTTGAATACATCATGTTTAAGGGTCTGAACGATACTTTCCGTCATGTAAACGGACTCACGCGTTTATTAAACGGACTGAATTGCAGGATCAATCTCATTCGTTTTCATGAAATTCCGGGTGTTCAGCTGCAGTCCTCTTCCGATGAGACCATCCTTCAATTCAGAGACCGGCTTAACCAAAAGGGAATTCTTACAACCATAAGGGCCTCAAGAGGCCGTGATATTGCTGCAGCATGCGGTATGCTTTCTACAATGCATAACCAGGGGAATCAACCGATCCGGTAAACCGGGAAAAGGAAGGGAACCAACAATTACTGCAGGGCTTGTTTCTCTTCCAGTATCCGGAGCGCCTCCTGGATAGAGATATGCTTACCGGCTTCATAGGCGACGACGAAAGCCTTTTTTATGTTGCATTCCCGGCAGGTAGCATCCGCCTCATCAAATGAAAGATAACGACCGATGGAATACTTGTACCATTCATCCTCAAATATCATATCGATTCTCAGATCGCCGTTGTAAAGCGATTTAAGATATTCATTCGACAACGGCAAGGTATGTGCGGCAATCTGCACTTTGAATATGATTTCCTTCAACAACATGGAATCAATCCTGGTTTCCTTATCGATGGTGGCGAAAATATCTTCAGGAGGTTCATTAAGTGCAGGATCCCTCATCAGGGCAACAATTTCTTCCAGGGTTTTATCGTCATCCCATCCGTAATTATACTCTACCGGATAGTCAAGGCAAATCTGCAAAGCTCTTCCCTCATCCCGGATGGCAAGTTTTTCCAGCTTCATGGCATCATCCATTATGCTCCGGGCGTATTCAAAACGGTCCCCTTCCATTACCTGCTCCCTGCGAATGAGTGCCCGGTTATAGCTTTTCTGCGCCTTTCCCTCATAATACCGGGCCTTATCCATTCCTGACGCCCTGTGGCTGTTCTTTGCCATTTTCTTCCAGAATTCATCGGTTTTAACTTTATATACCTCATATATCATGGTATGGGCTTCCTTGTATAGGGTCGAAGCTTCATTCAGCTTCTTAAGTGTTTTTTGATATCCGTCGGTTATCCGCTCTTTCTTTTCGACCGGCGTAAGCTGGTCAAAAAGCATTTTTGCCTCTGCAAGAGAAGCATCAGCCTGGTCAAGAAGACCAACGGCCTTATCCAATTTCTTGCTCTCCTGTATGTCAAATTTAATATTCAATCCTTCCAAATAGGGCTGGATATTGTTTTGTGCTGACAAACGAACTTCCTGAACAAACGGTAGCAGGAAAAACCAGGATAATACTGTATTCTTTAAAATTGAACTCATTCCGATGCGCTAAAAAATTAGAATATTAGTAACACCACAAGGACAAATGTCATGCCACCAAAAGTATAAAAATCATTTAAGATGATAAAATCGGATTACCGAATCAAAAAGATTTCCGGCAAAGGCAAAAGGATTTTTGCCTGAAATGACTGAATGAAACCTTTTTAGCAGGTTTTAATTTTCTCTTGCTTCAGGTGCTGTAAATACAATGTAGCCCAATACAACAACACTGACAAAAGGAATAAGAATGAGTAGAAATGTCATCATAATCTTGCTGCTGATGGATTAAATATCATCATTCATCACAAATATAATTGTTTTCGTCAAATAATTATACGCATTCGTCAAAATTTTGTTATAAAATATAAGGAAATAAAACGATAAGTTGTAAAATGCAGATTTATAAATATTTACGAATGAAAGGTATGCCAAACCCAGTAGGTTAGCCTAATTTATGGCTTTTTTTATCTTTTCAAACAACAGCGTAAAATTCTTCTGGGTTTCGGCGTCGAAATCCGCAAAAATAGTTTTTTCATTCCGTATATGATTGAGGAAGGAAGTAACCAGGATCATCCGGGAAAGTCCGTTATTGTCAATATAATCTGAATTCGACTCGGTAATACCGGTTCTTTTCTGCAAAATAAAACGTTTGAAATCAATAGTGGAAAAAAGATCTTCCACTTTCCGGAATCCTTCCATCATGATTATTTTTTTGGAGGCAGATTCCATGGCCGGTAAAAAGATATTTTTTTTCAGATGTTCCGCCATCTCGCGTTTTTCAGGGGAGTCGTACAACAAAATCAGAAAATCAAGTCTCCACCCCATCAGGATGTTCATCAGAACCGGAATATTGGATTCATGGGTTGAAGGAATGAAATGGATCTTTTCACGGAAGCCAGCAATCCTTGCCATTTCAGTCAGGTAATAATAGGTTACAGAATCTTCAATGATGATGTTGTTTTTTTGCTGAATGAG
>JAGDMB010000293.1 GCA_017860375.1 Bacteroidota bacterium
AAGCGGTGGGGGAATCCGTGGAGAAACCCCTCGATTATTACCACAATAATTTTGAATCGCTGATCAACCTGCTTCGGGTAATGGGAGAGCATTCCGTTCAGAACCTGGTCTTTTCCTCTTCCTGTACGGTTTACGGACAACCCGATCACCTGCCCGTTACCGAGAGTTCACCGGTGAAAAAAGCCAGTTCACCCTATGGAAACACCAAGCAGGTTTCAGAAGAGATCATACAGGATACCGTGCCGGTCAATTCAAGTCTGCGGGCCATCTCACTTCGCTATTTCAATCCGATTGGGGCCCACCCCTCGGCCAAAATCGGAGAGCTGCCCCTTGGTGTACCCCTTAACCTGGTACCTTTTCTCACCCAGGCAGTTATTGGCAAACGCGCAGAATTAAGGGTGTTTGGCAATGACTATGATACACCCGACGGAACCGGCATTCGGGATTACATCTATGTGGTGGATCTTGCAAGGGCTCATGTGGCGGCCATTAAACGGCTGATGGAAGGAAGGAACAAACAACCGTACGAAGTCTTTAACCTGGGTACCGGCAAGGGATATTCGGTAATGGAAATCATCAAAGCTTTTGAGCGGGCTACCGGTGAGAAAGTGAAGTACACCATCCTTCCACGAAGACCGGGCGATATATCGGAAGTGTATGCGGATACGACCCTGGCCAATGCAGAACTTGGATGGAAGGCGGAGACTTCGCTGGAGCAAACCCTTTATACGGCCTGGATCTGGGAAAAGGCAATAAACAAAAGAAAATAACAGCAATGGAAAGGACTATTCTGATCACCGGAGGAGCAGGTTTCATTGGTTCACATGTGGTGCGGCTTTTTGTAAACAAATACCCCGGTTACCGTATTGTCAACCTCGATAAACTGACCTATGCCGGCAACCTGGAGAACCTGAAGGACGTGGAATTGAAGCCGAACTACACCTTTGTGAAAGCCGATATTACCGATACGGGATCCCTGCATCGTCTTTTCGGGGAATACGAATTCAGCGGAGTCATTCACCTGGCGGCTGAATCGCATGTAGACCGGTCGATCACTAACCCCATGGAGTTCATTCATACCAATGTCCTTGGAACTGCCAATTTGTTGAATGCGGCTCTGGAAAGTTGGAAGGACCGGTTTTCCGGGAAGGTGTTTTATCATATTTCAACCGATGAAGTTTTTGGCTCACTTGAGAATGGAGGCTATTTCACCGAGCAGACAGCCTATGATCCGAGGAGCCCTTATTCCGCCTCAAAAGCCGGCTCGGACCATCTTGTGCGAGCCTATTTCAATACCTACGGATTACCGGTGTTGATCTCAAACTGTTCCAACAATTACGGGCCCAATCAATTTCCGGAAAAACTCATACCGCTGATCATCAATAACATTCTGAATAGGAAATCCCTGCCCGTATACGGAAAAGGGGAGAATATCCGCGACTGGTTGTATGTAGAAGACCATGCCGCCGCTATGGATGTCATCTTTCACCGGGGAAAAAAAGGGGAAACCTATACGATCGGCGGTAGCAACGAATGGAAAAACATCGATCTGATCCGGTTTCTTTGCCGGCTGATGGACAAAAAACTGGACCGGTCTCCCGGGGATTCGGAAAAACTGATCCGCTTTGTAAAGGACAGGGCAGGGCATGATCTCCGGTATGCCATCGATGCCGGGAAGTTGAAAAAAGAACTCGGATGGGAACCCTCCCTGACGTTTGAGCAGGGTTTAAACCGAACGGTGGACTGGTATCTGGAAAACAGGGAATGGCTTCAGCATGTGCTTACCGGTGATTATGAAAAATATTATGAGAAGCAGTATGTGAGCCGGTAGTATTCCTACTCCACGGTGACGGATTTGGCCAGGTTACGGGGCTGGTCGACATTGCAGCCGCGCATGGTAGCGATATGATACGCTATCAGCTGCAAGGGAATAACCGCAAGTAGAGGAGCAAAAATGGGATCGATGACCGGAATCTCGAGTACATGGTCGGCCATTTTTGTAATGACGGATTCGCCTTCCGTAACAACGGCAATGACGATACCATTCCGGGCCTTGACCTCCTGAATATTGCTGACGATCTTCTCATAGGAAGAATCTTTGGTGGCCAGCACCACAACCGGCATTTTATGATCGATCAGGGCAATAGGACCGTGTTTCATTTCAGCAGCCGGATATCCTTCTGCATGAATATAGGAGATTTCCTTCAGTTTAAGAGCCCCTTCCAGTGCAACAGGGAAAAGATAGCCCCGGCCCAGGTACAGGAAGTTGTTGGCCAGTTTGTAAAGAGAGGCGATCCGTTTGAATTCATCATCATGAACGAGTATTTGTTCAATTCTCCCGGGAACTTCCGTAAGGGATTTTATATAGGAAAGGTATTGTTCTTCAGAAAGCACGTTTTTCTTTCTGCCGATTAGCAGGGCCATCATGGCCAGCACGGTTACCTGGGCTGTAAATGCTTTTGTTGAGGCCACCCCGATCTCGGGTCCGGCATGCGTGTAAACACCTGCATCGGTTTCGCGGGGAATGCTGGAACCCACCACATTGCAAATACCCAGAACAAGAGCCCCGGCTTCCTTGGCCAGCCTGACGGCAGCAAGGGTGTCGGCGGTTTCCCCGCTCTGGCTGATTGCAATCACCACGTCATCGGGTGTGATAATGGGATTACGGTAACGAAATTCCGAGGCATATTCGACTTCCACGGAAATGCGCGCCAGGTCTTCAAAAAGATATTCACCTACCAGTCCGGCGTGCCACGATGTACCGCAGCCGATGATGATGATGCGTCTGGCTTCAACGAGCCTTTCCGTAACGTTGTAAAGCCCTCCCAGGTATACGGCGTTCAGTTCTGTTCCTACCCTTCCGCGGAAAGTATCGAGGATGGACCGGGGCTGTTCAAAAATCTCCTTCAGCATGAAATGCTTATACCCGCCTTTGTCAATTTCCCCGATATCAAGATCGAGCTGATGGATACGCGGGATCTGGTTGTCGTTCTGCAGGTTCTTAAGAATAAGTCCTTCCCGCGAGATAATGGCTACATCATTATCGTTCAGATAAATGACGCTCTTTGTATATTCCACGATAGGAGTGGCATCGGATGCGATGAAATATTCCTTGCTGCCCACGCCGATGACCAGCGGACTTCCTTTCCGGGCCGCGATCAGTTTATCGGGCTCATCGGTACAGGCAATCACCAGGCCGTATGCCCCGATCACTTCCGACAGGGCCATCCGGACCGCAATTTCTGCCGTACTGTTGCCTTTTTCGTAAACGTATTCAATCAGGTTGACCAGGACCTCCGTATCCGTTTCACTTTTGAACGGAATTCCCAGTGCCATTAGCTTTTCCTTTAAACGTGCATAGTTTTCAATGATACCGTTATGAATCAGAATGAATTTTCCGTGAAAGGATTTGTGAGGGTGTGCGTTCACATCGTTGGGTTCACCATGTGTGGCCCAGCGTGTATGTCCCATACCGATGGTCCCTGAAACATTGTTGCCCGAAACAAACCGTTCCAGGTCGGAGACTTTGCCTTTGCATTTATAAATGGAAGACTGGCTGTTCAGAATGGAAATGCCTGCAGAATCATATCCGCGGTATTCCAGTCTTTTAAGTCCGGTTATCAATACGTTATACGCTTCCCGGTTTCCGATATAACCAACAATTCCACACATGGTTCGGGTTCAAATTAGGTAAGATTTGGGTATAAAAGGATCAGTTTTTGCTTTGAAGGATACGGTCATAAAAATCAGCATAGGCCTCGATATATTTATCGGCAGGCTGGTAGGTCAGCAGAGGTTTGCGGATTTTTTTGGCGTACGATAGGATCTCGGGGCTGACATTCTTGCTTCCGGCAATGATCCCGTCTGACATGGTAATGGCCAGCTTATAGAGATTGATGAAAGTCGGATTTTCAATGACTGCCAGATCGTTTTCCGGAATATCATCCTGAAGCAGTTTCTTTCGCAAGGACTTATTCAGTGATTTCGGAAATTCATTGTCATAGATGGAAAGGATCACCCTGGCATGCTGAAAAATGGGATCGTCGTGG
>JAGDMB010000003.1 GCA_017860375.1 Bacteroidota bacterium
GATATGAATTTTATCACCGGGATGGATCAAGAGATTGATATATTGATCTTTATGAATGAATAAGATGTAAAAATTAGGATGATCGGTAAATCCACGCAGTTCGAATGTGCCTTTTCCGCTGATGAGGGCTGAATCCACCGGAAAGGTTCCCGAGAGAGAACGCTGAAAAAGGTAAATGGCAACATCTTTTGCACCTTCCACATTTCCCTCAATTTTAAAATTTTCCTTTTTACCCGAGCAGGAAGATAGAAGAACCAAAAGGAACAGCAAGGGATGCAATCTCATACCTGTGATACCGTTAATCATAGTTCAAATATATATTTTTCCTTTTACATTCCATTGATAGACGAGCGGATTTCACTTAATTTGCACTGATTCTTCTTCCGGGAGTGGATACATTCGCCCGGACGGATAGAAAGGACCGGTTTCAGGGATTTTTTTTTTTGGTGGAAGCAGAACAAATTTCCGGCTTAGACTGTTAATAGCTCAGGGCTGATGAAGGACATCCGAAAAAAAAAATCCAAACATCACTTTTTTCGTTAATAATTTAATAACTTGTGTACTAAAATTAAATGTTGTATGACCTATTTAAATTTTGATAAAACACAGCTGATCAACCTCGAGTATTCATTAAGCAAGGAAATTGTAAGAAGCAACAGGGCAGGATCTTACTGGTCTACCACCCTTGTATTCTGCAATACGAGAAAATACCATGGTTTACTGGTAACTCCCGTTGAGCATCTCGATGGTGACAGGCATGTTTTGCTCTCTGCCTTTGACGAGACCATCGTGGAAAACAAAAGTGAATTCAATCTTGGAATACACAAATATCAGGGTGATGTTTATTCCCCCAAAGGGCACAAATACCTTCGCGATTTTCATGCCAATCCCATTCCCACGCATGTGTATCGTGTGGGGGGTGTGGTCATTAAAAAGGAGAGCATTCTGGTCGGATATAAGGAACTGGCATTGTTGCGGTATACCATTGTGGAATCGGACCTGCCTATTAAATTAAGATTCAGGCCATTTCTGGCTTTCCGGAATATCCATTCCCTCAGCAAGGCCAATCTTTATGCCAACACCAAAGTCAGGCATGTCAACAATGGGATAAAAACAAAACTTTACGACGGCTATCCTTATTTGTACATGCAATTTTCGAAAAAGGTTGAATTTGTCCAGGTACCGGACTGGTATTATAACATTGAGTACAGTGAAGAATTGAACCGGGGATATGATTTCAAGGAAGATTTGTTTGTCCCGGGCTATTTTGAAATGTCCGCCAAAAAGGGAGATGTCATTGTTTTCTCCGCTTCAACGGAAGAAATGCATCCCGACCAACTGAAAGAGGAATTTGAAACAGACCTGGCGAAAAGGATACCCCGCACCAGTTTTAAGAATTGCCTGATCAATTCGGCCCAGCAATTTATTGTCAAGGGGAAGAAGAAAACGGAGATTATTGCCGGTTTCCCATGGTTCGGATCCTGGGGCCGCGATACCTTTATTTCGCTTCCCGGCCTCACGTTATCGATTGGGGATGAAAAAACCTGCAAGGAGGTATTGGATACGATGGTTCGCAAGCTAAAAGGAGGCCTGTTTCCCAATATGGGTTCCGATGACAGCCCTGCCTTCAACTCGGTGGATGCTCCCTTGTGGTTTTTCTGGTCACTGCAGCAATATGCGCATGCGATAAAATCCTATGCACCCGTATGGGCGAGTTACGGAGATGCCATGAAAGCCATTCTGGAGGCTTACCGGAAAGGGACTTCGTTTGGGATAAAAATGGATGATAACGGTTTGATCTATTCCGGTGAAAAGGGAAAAGCACTGACCTGGATGGATGCAGTGGTCAACGGGAAACCCGTAACCCCGCGCATTGGTTATGCCGTGGAAATTAACGCGCTTTGGTACAATGCGGTTATGTTTGCGCTTGAATTGGCAAAAAAGGCCAAAGACAATGATTTTACCAAAGAATGGTTATCTTTGCCGGCTCTTATAAAAGAATCCTTTTTAAAGCTTTTCTGGGACAGTAAAAAGGGGTATCTTGCAGACGTTGTATATGAAGACAGTAAGGATTGGTCCATCAGACCCAATCAGGTTATTGCGGTAGCCCTTGAATATGCGATGCCGGATAATGAAATGAAAAAGGGTGTGCTCACGGTAATTGAAAGAGATTTGCTGACATCAAGAGGATTGCGTACTCTTTCTCCGCAAAATGAGAATTATAAGGGAATTTATGAAGGAAATCCAGCACAGCGGGATAAGGCTTATCATCAGGGAACGGTATGGCCATGGCTTCTGGAGCATTTCTGCGAAGCCTATCTGAGCCTTTATAAGGAAAGCGGCCTGTTTAAGGTCAAAGAATTGCTGAATGGATTTGAGGAGACGATTACGGAATATGGCATTGGCACCATTGCCGAAATTTATGACGGTGATCCACCACATCACCCGCGTGGAGCTGTATCACAGGCATGGAGCGTAGCCGCCTTGCTCAGGATCATAGAGAAAATTGAGAAATTTTCAGTGAATAGTTGAAATTCAGAGTGAATAGTATAATATAAAGAAATCATACCGTATGCGTGTTTTAATGTTTGGCTGGGAATTTCCGCCGCATATTTCAGGAGGGCTGGGCACAGCTTGTTATGGACTGACAAAAGGATTGAATCAGATCGGAGGTGTGGAAGTGCTTTTTGTGGTTCCCAAGGCATACGGTGATGAAGACCAAAGTCGGCTTTCGCTGATTGATGCAGGTGAGGTTACCGTGAGCAAGCGCATGGTTGACTATAAAGGCTTTTTCAGGCGCATCCATTTTATTGAAGTCGGTTCTTCCATTATCCCGTACACCACACCTGAGGAATATGAAAAACTCATGTCGAAGGATGAAAAGGGGAATCGTTTGCTCGTGAATACTTCCTTTTCAGGAAAACTTTCTTTTACCGGCGGATATGGACCCGACCTTTTTCAGGAAATTGCCAATTATGCCGCCATTGCTTCCATCCTGGGTGTTTCAAATAATTTTGATGTCATCCACGCCCACGACTGGTTAACTTACCCGGCTGGCATTGCGGCGCTGACCGGGTGATTGCGGTGAGCAATCTGACCCGGAATATTATTATTGAAAAATACGGTATTAATCCGGACAAGGTTGTAACCGTGCATAATGCGGTTGAACCCCTGGAAAACAGGGAAAGTCTGAAACGTGAAAAAAGCATTGAGGATAAAATTGTCACTTTCCTTGGACGTGTTACTCTGCAGAAAGGGCCTGAATATTTTGTTGAAGCTGCCCATCTTGTTTTGCAAAAGATGAAGAATGTCCGTTTCGTCATGGCAGGCAGCGGTGATATGCTGAAGCATATTATTCACCGGGTATCGGCTCTGCGCATGGGAGACAGGTTTCATTTCACCGGATTTCTGAAAGGTGAAGATGTTTTCACGATGTATTCCCTCAGCGACGTATATGTAATGCCCTCCGTATCGGAACCTTTCGGAATTTCGCCCCTTGAAGCCATGCAGTCGAATGTGCCGGTCATTATATCCAGGCAGTCGGGGGTTTCTGAAATTCTTGAGCATGCCATTAAGATTGATTTCTGGGACATTCATGCCATGGCCGATGCCATTTACGGAATTCTGCAATACGACGGTTTGTCATCCATGCTGCGCAGTAATGTCAAAGAAGAGGTCGATAACCTGAAGTGGGAGAATGCAGCTATGAAAGTAAAGGAAGTGTATAATGCTGTTTTATAAAACACAACATCAATATAAATCGATATGAGGACTATTTGTTTGTATTTCCAGATTCATCAGCCATTCAGGCTAAAACGATACCGGTTTTTCAATATCGGGAATGACCACTATTACTATGATGATTACATGAATGAATCCATCATGCGAAAGGTAGCGGATCGTAGTTATCTGGTGGCAAACAAGGTGCTCCGGCAGATCATAAAAGAGTACGGAACTCAATTCAAAGTGGCTTTTTCGATCTCAGGCATTGCTCTCGATCAGTTTGAACTTTATGCACCCGATGTGCTTGAAAGTTTTCAGAAGCTGGCAAAAACCGGCAGTGTGGAATTTCTGGCCGAAACCTATTCCCATTCCCTGGTAGCCCTTAAGGATAAAAACGAGTTTGCCCGGCAGGTGGACGAACACCGGCAAAGGATAAAGCATTACTTTGACATGGAGCCGACCGTATTCCGGAATACGGAACTTGTCTATTCGGATACTATCGGTGCAGATGTGGCAGATATGGGTTTTTCAGCTGTGCTGACAGAAGGAGCCAAACATGTACTGGGATGGAAAAGTCCGAATTATATGTATTGCAATGCTCTTAATCCCCGTCTGAAAGTGCTGCTGCGCAACTTCAGGCTGAGCGATGACATTGCATTTCGCTTTTCCAACCAGGCCTGGTCAGAATTTCCGCTTACCGCTGAAAAATTTGTTACCTGGCTGAACAAGATGGATCGGAAAGAAGAAACGGCAAATATCTTTATTGATTATGAGACTTTTGGCGAACATCAGTGGCTTGAATCGGGCATTTTCGATTTTCTGAAAGCACTCCCCGGGGCTGTCTTTCGTAATTCAAAATTCACCTTTGCCACTCCCAGTGAACTGGTGCAGCATCTTCAACCCATATCCTCCATTAGTGTGCCGTATCCCATATCGTGGGCGGATGAAGAAAGGGATCTTACCGCATGGCTGGGGAATGACCTTCAGAAGGATGCTTTTAACCGCCTTTATTCGTTGACCGAAAAGGTTAACCGGTGCACGGATCTCCGCATACGGAAGGACTGGAAATACCTTCAGTCCAGCGATCATTTTTACTATATGTCCACCAAGTTTTTCTCGGATGGGGAGATTCATGCCTATTTCAATCCGTATGAATCGCCCTATGATGCCTATATTAATTATATGAATGTACTCAGCGATTTTTCCATACGTTTGAATGCTCTTGTTCCCGAAACCAATACCGACCAGGAAATTGTGAATCTTACCAAAGTCATTGACGAGAAACAGGAACTTATCCGGAAATATGAAGTTGAGCTGAAAAGACTCCGATCCAGCAAGGCTAAGATCACCTCCGTTCATACCATCAAACCTTCTGCAAAAAAAGCCGGCAAACCTGCCGGCGGTAAGAAAACATTGAAAAGGGCAAAACCGGGACCCGTAAAAAAGGTCACTGTAAAAAATGTTAAGAAAACATCGCGTGTTAAGAAAAATAAATAGAACTATTTTCTTTTCTTTGTTTTCCCATCCCATACGGTATTTTTGGGTATTCACAGTTTCGGTTGAATAAAAATTGTATTGAGCATGAAGAATATTATTACACCTGATTTTTTGTTTGAGGTTAGCTGGGAAGTTTGCAATAAAGTAGGAGGTATTCATACCGTAATTGCCACAAAGGCTTTGTCTGTTGTCAGTGAATTAAAAAACAATTATATCCTCATCGGACCTGATCTCATCAAGGAAGAATCGGGTAATCCTGAGTTTGTCGAAGACTCCAAACTTTTTTATGCCTGGCGGCGACAGGCTGAGTCGGAAGGGTTGATGATCAGGATTGGTCGTTGGAAAATAAACGGATACCCGATCGCCATTGTACTTAATTTTTCGAACAGCTTTCAGAATAAGGACAAGATTTTTTATGAATTGTGGGAAAAATATAAGCTGGATTCCCTGTCGGGGCAGTGGGACTATGTTGAACCCGCTCTTTTCGGGTATATGGCCGGCAAGGTGATTGAAAGCTATATAAAATTCAATCTTACCACAAAGGACCGTATTATTGCGCAATTTCATGAATGGATGACAGGTACGGGTTTGTTGTACCTGAAACATGCCCTGCCCCAGGTTGGAACGGTTTTTACTACCCATGCCACGGTTGTAGGCCGCTGTCTGGCCGGTAATAACAGGCCCTTGTACAAGAATCTCCTGACCTATGATGCTGACGAAATAGCAAAAGAATTCAGCATTGTTTCCAAACAATCCATCGAAAAACTGTCCGCAAGTCAAGCCGATGCCTTTACTACCGTCAGTGAGATAACAACCCATGAATGCAGGCAGTTTTTACAGAAGCAGGTCGACCTGATCACTCCCAACGGATTTGACGATTCCTTTGTTGCCACCGGCGAGAAGTTCGAACAAAAACGACTGGAAGCCCGGCAAAAACTAACTGAAATTGCTGAGCTGGTACTGAATCAGCCTTTTGAAAAGCCTCCTTTTCTGATCGCTACGAGTGGCCGCTATGAATTTAAGAACAAGGGCATTGATTTGTTCATCGATGCACTGGGATTACTGAACAAATCCGATGGACTCGATCGGCCTGTACTCGCTTATATACTCATTCCGGCCAATCATTATGGCCCGCGCAAAGATTTACTTTCCGGCCAGGCCGGCGAAAACATACCGGTCTCCGATTCTCTGTACCTTACCCATAACCTGCATGATGCGGAATGGGACGCCATCCTGAACCGTATTAAAAAGGCCGGTCTCGGCAATACACCTGAGGAAAAGGTTAAAGTGATTTTTGTCCCTTCCTATCTGAACGGAAACGACGGGATCTTCAACATGCCGTATTATGATCTGCTGATCGGGCTGGATCTCACTGTTTTTGCCTCCTATTATGAACCCTGGGGATATACACCTTTGGAAAGCCTTGCATTTTCTGTGCCGACCGTAACCACATCCCTGGCTGGTTTTGGTTTGTGGATCCTGAAAGAATGCAATTCCGAAGGGAACTGTATCGATGTTATCGAGCGCAATGACGACAATGACGCGGAAGTCGTATCCAAAATTGTTGCGGCTGTTGAATCCAAATATGCCTTAAAACCGGAAGCGATGGAAAAGGTTCGGGAAAAAGCCTATGCCATTTCCCGCACGGTACTGTGGAAAACGCTGATCCTTTATTACAAGGAAACGTACGACCTTGCCCTCCAGCAGGCTGCCAGCCGCAGGGATCTGTTTGTACAGATCGAGGAAAGGCCCATTGAAATGATCCATGAGTACGTTTCTCCGGTAGTGAATGCACCGGTGTGGAAAAGGATCATTGTCAAATCCACTTTGCCAGAATCCCTGTCACCCCTGAATGAAATAGTACAAAACCTTTGGTGGACCTGGGATATTGAAGCACAGGAAATCCTGGAAAGCATCCATCCCGAAATCTGGAACAAATGTGACCAGAATCCGGCTATACTCTTTGAACAGGTAGCGGTTGAAAGGTTAAAGCAGTTAAGCGAAGATAAAAAATACGTGGATAAAATACACAGTGTTTACAAGCGGTTTAAAGCATATGTAAGCGAAAAAATAACCGATGCCAAACCCAGTATTGCCTATTTCAGCATGGAATACGGATTGCATAATTCGCTGAGGACCTATTCGGGAGGCTTGGGTGTTCTTGCGGGTGATTATTTAAAGGAAGCCAGTGACCATAAAGTAAATATTGTAGCCATTGGATTGCTGTACCGGTATGGATATTTTACACAGCAGATCACTACAAGGGGAGAACAGCAGGCTTCCTATGATTTTCAGCATTTCTCAAAACTGCCCATTAAACCCATCAAGGATGAAAATGGCCATTTCAAGATAATTTCGATAGTCCTGCCCGGCCGGGTGATGCATGCCAGGATCTGGGAAGTTGCTGTCGGACGTGTAAAACTTTATTTGCTTGACACTGATTTTGAGGAAAACAGTGAGGAAGACCGTTCCGTGACGCATCATTTATACGGAGGAAATAACGAGAACCGACTGAAACAGGAATTGCTGCTTGGTATTGGTGGTATCAGGGCTTTGGAGGTGCTTCACTGGAAACCGGATCTCTACCACAGCAACGAAGGTCACAGTGCTTTTATCGGACTTGAGCGGATGCGCAATTATATCCAGAATGACAAGCTATCCTTTGCCGAAGCCCGGGAAATCGTACGATCATCCACTCTGTTCACGACCCATACACCCGTTCCGGCCGGGCACGATGCCTTCGAAGAAGACATGCTGCGGAAATATATCGGACATTATCCGGAAAGGCTCAGAATAAACTGGAACGAGCTTATGGCATTGGGACGGACAACGGTCAACAGCTGGGATGAAAAATTCAACATGAGTTTTCTTGCCGCCCATCTTGCCCAGGAAGTGAACGGAGTAAGCATGCTGCATGGAACCGTTACCCAGGAGATGTTCAGAAAACTCTGGCCCGGGTATCTGCCCGAAGAGCTTCATATCGGGTATGTCACAAACGGCGTGCATTTTGCGACATGGACCGCCAAAGAATGGAAAAAACTTTACCTGCATTATTTCGGAAAGGATTTTGGACAAAACCTTCTCCAGTCTGATCGCTGGTCAAAGATTGCTGAGGTGCCGGATGAGACCATCTGGCAAACAAAGCAACTGCTCAGGGGAAAACTGGTTGATTCCATACGCGAACGTTTCAAAGACAACTGGATCAAACGGCATGAAGATCCAAGGCAAATCATTGCCATTAACAATAACCTTTCGGAAAATGCACTTACCATCTGTTTTGCCCGCCGCTTTGCTACTTATAAAAGGGCTCACCTGCTTTTCCGAAACCCCGAACGGCTTGCCAGGATCCTGAATATTCCGGACCGGCCTGTACAGATTATCTTTGCCGGCAAAGCGCATCCGAATGATAAAGCAGGGCAGGACCTGATAAAGGTTATATTTGATCTGTCAAAACATCCCGATTTCCTGGGCAAAATCATGTTCCTCCCGAATTATGATATGAACCTTGCGCGAATTATGCTCCAGGGAGCCGACATCTGGCTTAATACTCCCACCCGGTCACTGGAAGCTTCGGGTACCAGCGGTGAAAAGGCAATAATGAACGGCACATTGCATTTCAGCGTGCTCGACGGCTGGTGGGTGGAAGGATATCAACCTGATGCCGGCTGGGCCCTGACGAATGAATCGGCTTATGATGATCTTAATCTGCAGGATGACCTGGATGCGGAAATCATTTATACCATGCTCGAACAAGAGGTGATTCCGGCTTATTACGAAAGGAACGCTCAGGGTATCCCGGTTGGCTGGGTGCAATTGATAAAAAATTCCATTGCCAAAATCGCACCCAACTTTACTACTACCCGGATGATCAATGATTATATGAACCGGTATTATCAGAAACTTTACACCCGTTATCAGCTGATCCGTGAGGATGATTACGAAATGGCCAAGAGAATTTCCTCCTGGAAGAAACGAATTGCAAAGGCATGGAAAAACATTAACGTGCTGGAAATAAGCGTTTTTAATAAAGGGACAGAAATATTTCACGTGGGTCAGGAATACGAAGGAAAGGTGGTGCTGGACCTGAATGAAATTCCCGCAAACGAAGTAGGTGTTGAACTGGTAGTGACCGAAAATGGTGAAAGAATCATTTCAATCTATGAATTTGAACTCACGGAATTCTTTGTGGATAAAGCTACCTATATAGCAAAAATTAAAATCCGTCAGCCGGGTACCTTCACTTACGGTATCCGCATGTTTCCCAAACATGAGCTGCTTGCGCACCGGCAGGATATAGGCTTTGTCAAATGGATCCAATGAAATAATTTTTCTTCTTCTATGGGCATAAGAATTCTTTTGTATCTATCTTTATAATGGATTACATATATAGAGATACATACATTAATTCTTATTTTGTTTATATGGAAAGAATGTTTCATTTATGAAATTAATCCCTTTACTATGATGCAATCCCTTTCCCGCAGAATCTCCGGCCTCCTTCTATTTCTTCCTTTGATTTTTGCTGTTTTGCCTGCATGTCATCAGGAATCATTGCTGATTGAGGATATGGATACGGTTTGTTTTTACGGACAGGTCATGCCGGTTCTTCAAACCTCATGTGGCATTGCAGGCTGCCACGATGGTTCGCAGGAAGGATTTCTCGCTGCCGGTTACAGTTCGGTTATGCAGTCTGTTGTGCCGGGTGATCCCAGGGGCAGCAAGTTGTACCAGGTTATTACCGATATAAACGGTGAACAAATGATGCCTCCGGATCGTCCCCTTACACAGGATCAGCGCTCTGTGATACAGGTATGGATCGCACAGGGTGCTTTGGAGACAACCTGCGACACCGGCAACGGAGGAGTCGTCATAATAATACCTTCCGATAGTATTTGTTTTGTGCAGGATATTCTTCCGCTATTTCTTTCCAATTGCGCTATGTCTTCCTGTCACGATGGCCTTTCACAGGAAGAAGATGATTTATATGCACTGAACAGCTACGCCACCATCCGGGCTCATGTTGTGCCATTCAATCCTTCTGAAAGTGAGGTTTATAAGGCCGTAACCGGAAGCGGTGAAGAGTTCATGCCTCCTCCCCCCAAATCGCCATTGACAAACGCGCAAAAAGAACTGATGCGGAAATGGATTGCAGAAGGAGCACTGAACAGTGATTGTCCCGAGGCAACCTGCGATACCTTGAATCCTGTTGGATTTACAACCCAGGTAAAACCAATCATTGACAGTTACTGTGTGGGGTGTCATAATGCATCGTCTTCCAATGGCGGGGTTAACCTGAATGGGTATGATCAGGTTAAAAAGTATGCAGAGACATTTCGAAACGGAACTCCTTTGCTGGTTGGAACCATTCGACATATGACCGGTTTCAAAGCTATGCCGCCCTCATCTGCATTGGATGAATGCAGCATACGCAAGATTGAACTTTGGATAGAACAGGGGAAACTTAATAATTGACACGCTGCCTGATCCGGTTGCCCCAGCTCATTAAACGACAAGATTGCTGAAATACGAATAATATCATGAAAATACCGGGTTGCCTTATCCTGTTTGCCATCCTGTTACTGATGATGGTATCGTCCTGTTACTATGACAGTGAAGAATATTTATATCCTAACACCAGCAGTCAGTGCGATACAACCGATGTTACCTATTCAAAATCGGTTGTTCCGATCATTCAAAATTCTTGTCTCTCTTGCCATAGCAACAGTACGGCTGCCCTGGGAGGCAACATAAAACTTGAAGACTATGCCGACGTTAAATTACGGGCGGATGACCATCGGTTGCTTGGTTCTATAGAACATCAGAGCGGATATTCTCCTATGCCCCAAGGATCTAAAAAACTGGATGACTGCAAAATATCCACAGTCCGGATTTGGGTAAATGCAGGAGCACCCAATAATTAATATCAGTTTACCATGAAGTCCAAATTTACCATAATACTACCGGCACTCTTGCTCTCCTCTATACTTGTTAACGCGCAGGATATAGATAAGATGCTGGAAGAGGCTGCCGGCAGTGAGACGGAGTTTGCTTCGGCCACATTTAAATCAACCCGCATTATCAATGGACATTCTATTGAACGAATGCCATCGGGACAGCTTGATGTTCGTATTTCGCATCGTTTTGGGGAAGTCAACGGCGGTATTTATAATTTTTTTGGTCTCGATGAGGCCAACACGCATTTAGGTCTCGAGTACGGGATCACAAACTGGATGATGGTTGGTATTGGTCGCGGAACCTACGAAAAGACCTACGATGGATTTCTCAAATTCTCCCTGCTGAGGCAATCAAAGGGGAAAAAAAACATGCCCGTTTCTTTATCGTATCTGGCCACTACTGCAGTAAATACCTTAAAATGGGAGGGTTCCGGCAGTCTCAATTTCTGGGATCGCGTAAGTTATGTACACCAGGTGCTTATTGCCCGAAAGTTTAATGAACGTCTGTCCGTTGAGTTAAATCCTACTTATGTCCATCGGAATATGGTAAGTACGGAAATGGATCCGAATGATTTGTTTGCAGCTGGCGTTGGAATGCGTTTTAAACTTACCAAGCGGTTTTCACTGAATGCTGAATATTATTATGTGATTCCTCCCGTGCATGATTACCGGAGCGAAAAAACCTATAATCCTTTGTCGATAGGTGTGGATATCGAAACCGGGGGACATGTATTTCAGTTATTCTTTACCAATTCCTTGCCGATCATTGAAAAGGGTTTTATCGGCGAGACCGCCGGAAACTGGCTGGACGGTGGAATTCGATTTGGATTTAATATTTCAAGGGTTTTTGCCCTGAAATGATCAAAATGGTATGTGAATTGTTATGGTATCATAAACCAATTGAATATGAAAAAAATACTTTTTATTATTTTATCCTTTGGATTGTTTCAGATTACCTGTGCCCAAAAGTACATTTCAAAGACAGGTCATATATGGATTTATTCGTATACTCCCGTGGAGGTAATTGAAGCGCACAACCGTCAGGTTGTGAGTATCCTGGATGCAACTACCGGTGATCTTCAGTTCACATTGCTGGTGAAGTCTTTCGAATTTAAAATTGCCCTTATGCAGGAACACTTTAATGAAAACTACATGGAATCCGATAAAATTCCCAAATCCTCCTTTAAAGGAAAAATAAGCAATCTGGACAAGATTGATTTTAAGAAAGAAGGAATCTATCCGGCCGAAGTAAGCGGAGATCTTACCATTCATGGTGTTACCAAACCGGTTTCAGCAACGGGCACGATTGAAGTCAAAGGTCAGACTTTGACCGCCAAAGCAAAGTTCACGGTATCGCCAAAGGATTATGCCATCGTGATCCCTTCTCTGGTTGAAGAAAAAATTGCCAAAACAATTGACGTAAATGTGGATGTCCCCTATACAATAAACCCTTAAAGTTTAATTCTATGTCGCGAAAAGCCCTTGTAGCACTTTTATTAGTTGCTATAGCCATTGTCGCCGCTCTTATCGTATGGAAACTGACGTTTAAAAAATCGGATGTCAGTGTATCATCGAAAAAAGCAGAGGTTGAGATCGAAGCAACTGTTCTGACCCGTGAATTTGAAGAAAATGAAGAAGCTGCCAATGTCCGATACCTGGGCAAGGTCATCACGGTATCCGGTCCTGTGAATTCTGTAACGGAAGATGAACAGAACCTATCGGTATACCTTAAAAACCCGGAAGATATTTCAGGGGTTATGTGCACCCTTAACAAGGCTTCCGCAAATATTCCCCCGATTAATACCGGAGATCTGGTGCGAATAAAGGGAATATGCGACGGCTATCTGATGGATGTCAAGTTGAACAAATGTTCTCTTGAAAAATAAGCCTCTGATAGGATTCTTAAAACTTTTTGATTCTTCCAACCACAAACCCCGTCTTGGTGGTTTGGATATCTTCCGTTACATTGGTCCCGGTTTGCTGGTTACGGTAGGTTTTATTGACCCGGGCAACTGGGCATCCAACCTTGCTGCCGGTGCCAATTTTGGGTATGTTTTGTTGTGGATCGTGACGCTATCAACCATTATGCTTGTATTGTTACAGCATAATGTCGCTCACCTGGGGATCGCAACCGGACTTTGTCTGTCCGAGGCAGCCAGTATTTATCTGAAGCCGGTATATTCGAGGATGTTGCTGTTTACAGCCACCCTTGCCTCCGTTTCGTCTTCACTTGCCGAAATTCTTGGGGGTGCCATTGCTTTGAAACTTCTTTTTCATGTCCCGATAAAGGCGGGCGCAATCCTTGTACTTTTATTTGTTTTGGTAATGCTCTTCACAAATTCGTACCGGATGATTGAAAAATGGATCATTGCCTTTGTTTCCATCATCGGATTGTCTTTCATCTATGAACTTACCCTGGTTGATATCAATTGGTCACAAGCTGCCAGATCATGGATGGAACCCTCTTTTCCTGACGGATCCATTATGATTATTATGAGTATTCTGGGTGCAGTAGTAATGCCCCATAATCTTTTTCTGCATTCTGAAATTATTCAAAGCCGGCAATGGAACTTACAGGACGATAAAACAATTAGAAGGCAGCTTGATTTTGAGTTTTTTGATACCCTGTTCTCTATGGTCGTTGGCTGGGCAATAAACAGTGCCATGATCCTGCTGGCAGCTGCTACCTTCTTTAAGTCCGGTGCTCCGGTCAATGAACTTGAACAAGCCAACGTTTTATTGAAACCCCTGCTTGGAAATAGTGCTGCGGTTATATTTGCTATTGCCCTATTGTTTTCAGGAATTGCCTCCACTATCACGTCTGGAATGGCAGCAGGTTCAATTGTGGCAGGTATTTTTAAAGAGCCCTATGACATCCGGGATAATCATTCGCGTGTCGGAGTGGCATTTTCGCTTGTAATTGCTTGCGGAATAATCTTTGTTATTTCGAATTCCTTTCAGGGACTGTTGTTATCACAAATGATCCTGAGTATCCAATTGCCCTTTACCATTTTTCTTCAGGTTTACCTGACTTCATCCGATAAAGTGATGGGGAAATACAAAAACTCGCCTTTTATGAGGATTCTCCTTTATGCCATAGGTGCAATCGTAACTTCCCTTAACATCCTGTTGTTCATCAGCGCCTTTTAATCTGACATCGGAATCGGGTACAACAAAAGAGGAACAGATTCTGGCACTTTTATGTACCGGGTATGGGGACTCTTAATATTTCGATAGTAGTACCTGCTATACCCTCCATTCCTGCCCTTATCCGGGAGTGACTTATCTTACTTGGTACTTATTAAAAAAATGTTATTTTTGCAAGTCCTTTACGGGGGCAATCGCGCAGATTATTAATGTTAATCTATTTTATAGCATGAAATCATACACTACGGATCAGATTAAGAATTTGGTAATCGTTGGAAATTCGGGATCAGGAAAGACCACCCTTGCCGAGGCTATGCTTTTAGAAGGCGGTGTCATTGAAAGACGCGGTGATGTGGAAAGCAAAAATACAGTTTCCGATTTCAAGGAAATTGAGCAGAACAATACCTGTTCGGTTTTTTCTGCTTTGTTGTATACCGAATACAATGATCATAAGCTTAATTTTCTGGATACCCCCGGACTGGACGATTTTGTGGGTGGTGTTGTTTCATCGCTTCCCGTTACCGATGCGGCCCTGATGGTCATCAATGCACAGAACGGAGTTGAAGTCGGGGCAGAAATACATGGCCGCTACCTTGCAAAAGCATCCAAACCGATCATTTTTGCGGTCAATCATCTCGATCATGAAAAGGCCAACTGGGAGAAAACGATTGAATCCATTAAGGAACGTTTCGGGACCCATTCCGTGGTGGTTCAGTTTCCGGTCAATCCGGGTGCCGGATTTGATTCCATCATCGATGTGGTGACCATGAAAATGTACAAATATCCCGCCGGGGGCGGCAAACCACAGATTTTGGACATACCGGCTGATCAATTGGATCAGGCTACCGAATACCATACCCAGCTGATCGAAAGAGCCGCCGAGAGTGATGAAAAGCTGATGGAGCAATTCTTTGCTAACGACACCCTGACGCCTGAGGAATTACAGAAGGGGATCAAAGGAGGTTTGATTCAGCGCGGATTGTTCCCCATTTTTTGTGTTTCTGCAAAAAGAAACATGGGTACAGGCCGGCTGCTGGAATTCATTACCCAGGTTGCACCCAGTCCCAATGAGGTACCAGCCCCCAAAGCTGGCCCGAAGGAAGTAAAATGCGATAAATCCGGTGTTCCGTGTTTGTTCATATTTAAAACTTCCATGGAGACACATATTGGTGAGATCAACTATTTCAAGGTCATGTCGGGTCAGATAACGGAAGGTATTGACCTGGTTAACAATACCACGCAAAACAAGGAACGTATTGCGCAGATATTCAATGTTGCCGGGAAAAACCGCACCAAGGGATCTTCCATGGTTGCCGGTGACCTGGGAGCCACGGTGAAGCTGAAGGGTACCAAAATAAACCATACCCTGTCGACCGATACATCGCTGAAATTTGATCCCATTGTCTTTCCCGAACCCAAATACCGGACTGCCATCCGGCCTCTCAGTGAAGGGGACGAGGAAAAATTGGGCGAGGCACTGCAGCGCATGCATTATGAAGACCCCACGATCCGGATTGAATATTCAAAAGAACTGAAACAGATTATCATTTCAGGTCAGGGTGAATACCATCTGAATATTATGAAGTGGCACATGGACAATATTTTCAAGATTGGCATCGAATTCCTGCCTCCGCGTATACCTTACCGGGAAACGATCACAAAAGTTGCGCAGGCCGATTACCGCCACAAAAAACAATCCGGTGGTGCAGGGCAGTTTGGTGAAGTGCATATGATCATTGAGCCCTTCCGTGAAGGAGACACAAAGCCGACTATGTACAAAATTGACGGTAAGGAATATAAAATGTCGGTTCGTGACACGGAAGAAATTGAACTGGCCTGGGGCGGTAAATTAATTTATTATAACTGTATTGTCGGGGGTTCCATCGACGCCCGGTTCATGCCTGCCATCCTGAAGGGGATCATGGAAAAAATTGAAGAAGGCCCGCTTACCGGTTCCTATGCGCGCGATATAAAGGTATGCGTATACGACGGCAAGATGCATCCGGTGGATTCCAATGAAATATCTTTTCGCCTGGCCGGTAGAAATGCTTTCAGTATGGCTTTCAAAAAGGCCAATCCGAAAATCCTTGAACCGATATACCTGGTCGAAGTACTCGTACCCAGTGACAGAATGGGAGATGTGATGAGTGACCTGCAGGGAAGAAGGGCTATTGTTCAGGGAATGGAAAGCGAAATGGGATTCCAGAAAATCACTGCAAAAGTACCTCTCGCTGAGATGAATAAATATTCCACGGCGCTGAGTTCGTTAACCGGCGGACGTGCCATTTACAGCATGCGGTTTCTTGAATACGAGCAGGTTCCCGGAAATATCCAGGAGGAGTTGCTGAAAGCCTACGAAGCGGAACAGAAAGAAGAATAAGAAGGAATACACAAGAAAAAAGCCTGGCCGGTTTTTACGAGTGGTCAGGCATTTTTTTTAATTTTCCCTGTAAAGGTGAATAAAACCCTTGCTGGTTTTTTCCATGCGGTGAAGTTCCTTATCGTCTTCGCTTGTTCCGTAGAATACCCAGGTAAGGCTATAAAAGTATACACCATCCGGTGCCTCCCGGTTTGAGCCCATGACATTGCCGTCCCATCCCATCCAGTCACGTATGTTGCCGGAGTACTGGTGCACTTTTTTACCAATGCGGTCAAAGATGGTTATATCAATAAAATACACCGACACGTCTGTGCTTCTGAAAACATTGTTTGGGCTTTCCGCTGCCGGATCGTAGAGCAAAGCAATATCGTTGCGAAGATCGCCATTTGGAGTGAAAACATTCGGAAGAATTAATACAGTATCCACCTCGAGCTCTATCTTGTTCTCAACCAGAAAGGAATCAGGGCAGGAATAGGGTTTGGGCGATCGCGTCATCAATATGGCCGTGTAATTTTTTGGCAGTTCATATTCATGAACGATCTCAATGGAATCGGATTCCGTCTCATAAACCGAACTGTCACCAAATTCAATTTTGTACCAGATGGAATTCTCCGATCCGGAAAGATCAAAACGGAATTTAGCGGGTGCTGAGACCGGAATGGTATCATAATAATACGAATAAAATTTTCCGGGGTATACGGTAGTGTCGGACAGGTATACTGGCTTTGCTTCCATAAAGGCCTTTGATGCGATGGCAGGACAAAAGACCGAATCGGTGCGGCTGAGCTGGAAATCATCGGTAACTGTAACGGTGTACCAGGTGTCCCTGAAGGGAGGGCTGTAAACCCTTCCAATAAAGCTTGTGCCCGACGGGTCATCCGAGAGGTCATTGTCCGCCTTCCATCGGAAATGATATTTGTTCACGATATCATACTGGGTATTTGTTCCGGGCTCAGGATATACCAGGGGAAAAACCAGGGTATCGGCTATCAGGGTCACCGATTTGCAGTTGCGGTCACCGCTCAGTACGGTCCCTGAACCATCCTTGTTGGTGACCATGACGGTAAAATCATTAAAAAGAATCCATACCCTGAAGGTATCACTTTCCGCACCTTTGGTCATAATGACCCGGTATCCTGATGAAACACTGATGGTGTCTATTGTTGAACTTATACCTGCATCAGCCTTCGGAACCATGTCATACTTCCGGGTTGTTTCATTGTACACCGACCAGATAAAACCCCAGCCTGCCGTCAAATCGGTGGAGGTAGCCCTCAGGGTAATGGTGTTTATTGCATTAAATTCCGGCCGGTTAAAGACGAAGACTGAATCGGTTCCCGGATTGGAACTATATGCGGCTTTGAAAGCAGAAACCTTATCCGGTGAGGAAAGCTGTGCGCTGACCACAGAGAAGGCAGTGAAAAAAATAAGGAACAGAACCGTTTTTATGATTCCTGTAGCGGATGTGTTTCTTGACCTTTTCCGTGCAATAAAATCTTCCGACATAATGATGCAATGATAAAAAAAATCATCCATACGTTCGGTACGGAACGGAATTATTTTCTTTCCACTACTAACGTAAAAACCGGCTGTTAATTATTTCCTTAAAAAAATACATTGGCCTGTCCGTTTCAAAGAGCGGCATTCGCTACCTTTAAATCTTCAATCATGCGCCATCCGATGGACCGTTTTTTAGAGGATCTCAACGAAGTACAATATGAGGCCGTCTGCCATACCAGCGGTCCTTCCCTGGTGATCGCCGGTGCCGGTTCAGGAAAAACAAGGGTGCTTACCTACCGTGTGGCATACCTGCTGAGCCAGGGCGTTAGTCCTTCTTCAATACTCTGCCTGACCTTTACCAACAAAGCTGCCGGCGAGATGAAGGAACGGATTGGCAGGCTGGTGGGTCAGGAGCTGGCCAGGTATGTTTGGATGGGAACCTTCCACAGTATCTTTGCACGCATTTTAAGAAGCGAAGCGCAAGCGACCGGGTATTCCTCAACCTATACCATTTATGATACGGTAGATTCCAAAAGTCTTATAAAAAGTATCCTGAAGGAACAGAATCTGGATGACCAGGTGTACAAACCCGGTGATGTATTGGGCCGCATATCCTGGGCAAAAAATAACCTGATCACCCCGGCCGCCTATATAGGCAACGGCCAGCTCTCAGCTTATGATAATTCTATCCGGCGGCCCCAGCTGGGAAATATTTACAGCACGTATTGCGCACGTTGCAGGAGTGCGGATGCCATGGATTTTGACGATCTCCTGCTGAATACCAATATCCTTTTTCGGGATTTTCCGGATGTGCTTGCAAAATACCAGAGCCGGTTTTCCTATATCCTGGTGGACGAATACCAGGACACCAATTATTCACAGTACATTATCGTCAACAAGCTGGCACAGGTGCACCACAATGTATGCGTGGTAGGGGATGATGCACAGAGCATATACTCCTTCCGTGGAGCCAAGATAGAAAACATCCTAAATTTCAGGAACGATTATCCTGAATCCAGGCTTTTTAAACTGGAGCAGAATTACCGGTCCACACAGACCATCGTAAACGCGGCCAACAGCGTAATAGCGAAAAACCGCGGGCAGATCCGGAAGACGGTCTGGTCGGCCAACGAAATCGGAAGTAAGATCAGTGTTGAAAGAGTAATAACCGATATTGAAGAAGGGTATTATGTTTCCAACCATATTCTGGATACCATACTGTCGGAACAACAGCAATACTATGACTTTGCAATACTGTACCGGACCAATGCACAATCCAGGATTTTTGAAGAGTCCCTGCGCAGGAGGAATATCCCTTATAAAATATACGGAGGGGTTGGTTTTTACCAGCGAAAAGAAATAAAGGATATGCTGGCCTACCTGAGATTATCGGTAAATCACAATGACGATGAAGCCTTAAAACGCATCATTAACTATCCGTCGCGCGGTATTGGTGATGTGACCCTGGAAAGACTGGAAAGATATGCGGGCGAGCAGGGTGTAAGCCTGGGGAAGGCAATTGAATTGCTTGGATCGGGTCCGTCTGAAATCAGCAGGGCTGCCCACACCAAACTGACCGCTTTCTGGCAGATAATAACGGAGTTTTCCTCTCTTACGGCTTTGCTCAATGCATATGAGGCAACTCATGCCATTGCGGTCAAATCGGGCATCATGAAAGACCTTTATAACGGACAGACGGTTGAGGAGCGGAGCCGCTATGAAAATCTCGAAGAGTTGCTCAACGGAATAAAAGAATTCACGGAATCTGCCGTGAACGAGAATCGTCCCGCCGGCATGACCGATTTTCTGGAAAATGTATCCCTGCTTACAGACCAGGATAACGAGAAAGAAAACGACCGGAACAAGGTTGCCCTGATGACCATGCATTCTGCAAAAGGACTGGAGTTTAACAATGTGTATATCGCCGGGGCGGAGGAGGAAATTTTCCCTTCACGCATGTCGGTGGATTCACCTCAGGAACTGGAGGAGGAAAGGAGATTGTTTTATGTGGCCCTTACGCGGTCAAAGAAAAAAGTTGTCATTACCTATGCGCAAAACCGCTACCGGTGGGGAACCCTTACCTTCAGCAGCCCGAGCCGTTTTCTCCGGGATATTGATCCGGCTTTTACAGACTGGCCTGCTGAACGGAAAGACCGGGAAGCAATGCAAAAAGCGGAGGGAAACACGGTCCCGTTTTCCGGTACGGGAGAAAGAATAAAAAAGTCAGGCGCCGCGCATGCCGGAAATCTTTTATCTGTAAGGACTGCAGCACAAGGTGCTGTAAAACAAAGACCGGCCTCCCGGTTTGTATCCGCCGAAGACTTCATGCCCGATGATCCCGACCTCATTGAAGCCGGAATGCAGGTTGAGCACCGGCAATTCGGACCGGGCCAGGTAATACGGGTGGAAGGGATCAGCCCTAACCGGAAGGCCACGGTTCGGTTTAACCAGCCCGATGAGGAAAAACAGCTGCTTCTGAAATTTGCCAAGCTGAAAATCAAGAAGTAGAATCCCTTCATCAACAATTATTTCCCTTTTTTGACAGGCAAATCATTTTTTTAGGTTAGTTTTGCACAAAACTGAATTATGGAGTATGATTATAATTCCTGCCGGCCCCGGTTAATACTGCCGGAATACGGAAGGAACATGCAGAAAATGGTCGATCATATCCTTTCCATGGAGGATCGTGATGAACGCAACCGGCTTGCACAGGCGATCATTACCATTATGGGAAATATGAATCCTCATTTGCGCGATATCAATGATTTCAAGCATAAATTGTGGGATCACCTGGCCATCATGTCGGAGTTCAAACTGGATATCGATTATCCGTATGATGTGCCGAGGGCGGAGGAATTTGTCGAGAAACCGCGCCGGGTAGCTTATAATACCAATCAGATCCGCTTCCGGCATTACGGAAAGATCATTGAACGGTTGATTGAAGAAGCAATAAAACTGCCCGAGGGAGAGGACAAGGAAACGCTGATCAAGCTTATCGCCAACCAGATGAAAAAATCGTATCTTGCATGGAACCGTGATTCCGTGACAGATGCCATCATAGGTGCCGATCTTGAAGCACTCTCCGGTAAAAGGATAAAACTCAAGGAAGGCGTTAAACTTAGCGATCAGAAGGATTTTCAAAAACAGAAAAAGAAATTCATACCCCGAAACGATAAGAAACAGCGCAACTAATCCGATTTCTTATGGCATCCTTTAAAGTAACCGGAGGGAAACAACTGAAAGGTGAAATTTTTCCACAAGGTGCCAAAAATGAAGCCTTGCAGGTTATCTCCGCAACCCTGCTTACACCCGAGAAAGTAACCGTCCGTAACATACCCGATATTCTGGATGTCAATAATCTCATTGATTTGCTCCGGGCCCTTGGGGTAAGAGTGGTCAGGCTTTCACATTCCGAATACAGCTTTGAGGCCCGCCGGGTTAATATCGATTACCTGCTTTCGGAAGAATACAAAAAGAAAAGTACAAATTTAAGGGGATCGGTAATGATCATCGGTCCGCTTTTGGCCCGTTTCGGTAAGGGATATATCCCCAGACCCGGAGGTGACAAGATCGGAAGACGGCGCATGGATACCCATATCAACGGAATGATCAGTCTCGGTGCCAGTTTCGTTTATGAACACGGCGAGTCCTTTTACAGGCTGGAAGCGGGCCGGCTAAAAGGATGCTATATGCTGCTGGATGAGGCTTCGGTAACCGGTACTGCAAATATCGTCATGGCCGCTACCCTTGCACAGGGAAAAACTACCGTTTACAACGCCGCATGCGAACCCTATGTGCAACAGCTATGCAGAATGCTGGTGAGCATGGGTGCGCACATTGAAGGCATAGGTTCCAACCTGCTGACCATTGAAGGAGTGGAAACACTGAAGGGATGCGAACACACCTTGTTGCCCGATATGATCGAAGTTGGCTCATTTATCGGGCTTGCCGCCATGACCCGTTCGGAGATCACCATAAAAAATACGGGGTATGAGAACCTGGGCATAATACCTGCCACTTTTCGCAGGCTGGGAATTATCATGGAGAGAAGAAATGATGACCTGTATATCCCCGCCCAGGATCATTATGAGGTGGAAACCTTTATCGACGGATCCATCATGACCATTGACGATGCCCCATGGCCCGGTTTTACACCCGATCTGCTCAGTGTTGCGCTGGTGGTGGCTACCCAGGCAAAAGGCAGTGTGCTGATACACCAGAAAATGTTCGAAAGTCGTCTTTTCTTTGTGGATAAACTTATTGACATGGGCGCCCAGATCATCCTGTGCGATCCGCACCGGGCAACGGTAATCGGACAGGACAATCACATCCGCCTGCGGGCAACCACCATGACATCGCCGGATATACGGGCCGGGGTCGCCTTATTAATCGCAGCCCTGTCAGCCGAAGGAATAAGCACCATCCATACGATCGACCAGATCGACCGGGGGTACGAACGCATCGATGAAAGATTGAATGCCCTTGGGGCGGAAATCATAAGGATTTGAAGAGGTAAAAGTTGAAAACTGACAGATTGATACAGCAAAAAATTGCCTGAGGCATTTAAATCGGCAAATCAATCAATCGGCAAATCAATCAATCGGCAAATCGATCAATCAACAAATCGATAATCAGCAAATCAATCATTCGGCAAAACAATCAATCGATAAATCGATCAATCCGCGAATCGATCAATCGGCAAATCAATCAATCAGTAAATCAATCAACAAATCAATAAATAAAAAGGGCAGCCGCTTCTGCATTCCTGCTTCAGTTGCTGCCCCTTTCCAATTGTAAAAGGCTGTTTATTTGACTCTAATAGCACCCGGAATGACTGAATTCACGGTGCTTTTTGTTGACTTAAATTCATAATCGGTCACCGGAGTTTCGCCATCCGAATCGATCAGTACCCTGCCTTCGTCGTTTTCAATCCATACCTCTCCATCGTTGCCATTATTGTCGAGCATGTAATTGGTGAAATAGAAGTCCTCGATACTGCCGTCAGTGTTCATGGTGCCGGATATGACATGAAGCAATGTGGCTTCATAACCGTTGTATTCCGATTCCACCTCAATGAAAACGGAAAATTCTTTTCCATCACCGGATATAAAACCGCCCAGTCCCGAACCTTGCTCACCACCGTTATAATAGTCAAGCTTGATGGTCAGATCGTCATTGTCCTGGTCGTATAAACGAAAATAGTAATCCGAAAAAATGGTACCCAGAGAGTAATCATTCGCCACAGTTGTGGCAATCAATTCATACGGCGATGCCAGGTATTCGCCTTCCATGTCGGGGGGATCAACGCCTTTGTTGATCGCCATGCCCATATCAATGATCTGTTCGAGCGTTTCGTCCGGGACGAAGTTTTGTATATCCTTACTGAGCTCGTCCTCCTTGTCCGTATCCTTATCCTTACTACACGATACCAGACCAAGGCACAAAACCGAAAGAATCATCATCAATCCAAACAATGTCTTTTTCATACCGAATTAGTTTATCTCCCCGACCTTTGAGAGGGTTATTTTTAGTAATAAAACGTAGGTCTGCTGTTGTTCGCAATATCTCATTTCTGTATTCTGACTGAACAGTGTGCGTAGGACAGTACAGAATGATAAGCCTGAAAAACAGACGTTCTATTCAATTATTTCAAAAAATTCAAAGAAATCGGGTTACGTGGTGGTGGTAATACGGATGGGTATACGGGAGCCTGAAAAAAAGGTTTTATTTTTTTAATTACCGGTTGACCTGTTCCCTCAATGATTCGTGCGGACATGTCAGATTTTAACAGGATTTTATTTTTATTTGCAGAAAAAAGTCGATAATTTTTTACTTTTGCGATCGTGGAATTGCGATACCTGTGGAAGAAACTACTGCAAACACTTCTTTCGGAACGAATGGCAATTCTTGGGCTATTGTCCGGCATAAAATCATATGGACAACCTGATTAGAATTTAGACTATTTATCTTTTCCAATGAATGCTGTATTGTTTCTGATCATTTTATTCCTGACATTCCTGGTTTTTTTATTGCCTAAAACATACAAGTATTCTTTTGCTTTGTTTTTGCTTTCCGGTGCTGTCGTATTAAGCTCAGTATGGAGCGTAAAAATGCTTTCAGGCATCCTGTCCGTGTCGGAAATCATGATCAGATTACCGGTTAGCAAACACAGCCTTGTTCTGACAATAGACCCGCTGTCTGCATTTTTTATAATTGTTGTGAACATTACTGTTTTGATTGGTTTCCTATATGCAAGGGGATATCTCAAACCCTATTATCCGAACAAAAATTCTGTGGATTTTTCAATTCATTACTTCTCCTACCTCTGGCTTTACCTGTCGATGATAATGGTAGTAATGATCCGTGATGGCTTGTCCTTTTTAATAGTCTGGGAAATCATGGCGCTGTCATCGTTTCTGCTTGTTATTTTTGATGCAGAGGTCAGATCCGTCTTGAAAACCGGCGTCAATTACCTGATACAGATGCATATCGGAATGTTTTTTATTTTGATTGCTTTTTTAATAGTGGACAAGGCCACGGGACAAATGAGTTTTAATTCCCTGGAACTTTATTTCTCGAACCATTCTGGTTTTTTACTTTTTATGCTGTTTTTTATCGGTTTTGGAATAAAAGCAGGGTTTGTTCCTATGCATACCTGGCTTCCACAGGCGCATCCTGCCGCACCTTCGCATGTGTCAGGTGTGATGTCGGGTGTAATGATAAAAATTGGTATTTATGGCATTCTGAGAGTTCTGGTATCCGTTCAAAGTGATCTGCTTTTAATCGGCATCGTTATCCTTGTCATTTCGCTGATATCCGGTGTACTTGGCGTAATGATGGCCATAGTACAGCACAACCTTAAGCGTTTGCTGGCTTACCATAGCATTGAGAACATTGGTATCATTGGTATCGGAATAGGATTAGGGGTAATTGGTCTTGCCACAGACAATACTGCATTAAGCCTGCTTGGCTTTAGCGGTGGTCTGCTGCATGTGCTGAATCATTCCCTGTTCAAATCCCTTCTTTTTTTCAATGCCGGATCGGTATACCATGCAACGCATACACAAAATATAGAACATCTTGGCGGTTTAATGAAGAAAATGCCTTACACCGCCCTGTTGTTCCTGATTGGTTCTCTGGCTATATGCGGCTTGCCTCCCTTCAATGGCTTTATTTCTGAGTACCTGATCTATATCGGAATGTTTAAAAGCCTTTCGGTCGCTAATTTGTACCAATCCATTTTGGTTTTGGGAACGATTACTGGTCTTTCTCTCATAGGAGGACTGGCAATTTTTTGTTTTACAAAAGCTTTTGGGATTGTTTTCCTTGGGGAACCCCGTTCCGAAAATGCCGCCTTGGCCAGGGAGGTCAGTAAAGGCATGATTTACCCTCAGCTTTTTACAGTAGCTTTTATTGTGCTGATTGGAATAGCCTCTGTCCTTTTTGTAAAACCTGTATTTGCTATAATAGCACAGGCGTTCAAACTTTCCGATATTGCTGCCCTGACATATCCCGCAATTAAAAACCTTTCTCAAATCAGCATTCTTTGTGGGGTGTTTGTTGTAACCGTCATTTTGTTACTGGTCTACAGAAATTTTCATCTTAAAACAAAACCCGTATCCTATGGCCCTACATGGGGCTGCGGATACACCGCCGTTACAAGTAAACAGCAATACACAGCTACATCGTACGCCTATAACTACAATCACCTGGCCAAGCCCATCCTCCAGACAAAAAAGATAATGAAAGACATCCGGGAAGATGAAATTTTCCCGGGCGAAAGAACTTTTGAATCCCATAGTGACGATATTTTTAGGAGGATTTTTATTGACAAACCTGTTGACTGGATTTCTGGGCTTCTGAAAAAGATTGCAATAATGCAGACCGGACAAATTCAGCATTATATATTGTATGCTTTTGTTTTCATGCTGCTTGTGTTTATCCTAACCTTTTTTAACCTTATCTGAGCATGATTGGCCTTGTTTTAATAATTGCGGCAGCTTTCTTTTTTCCCGGCCTGATATTGAGAACAAAAAGTATTGCGTCGGGACGCAAAGGTCCTGGAATTTTTCAGCCCATTAAGGATATCGTATTGCTGATGAAAAAGGGCAGTGTTTTCAGTGAAACCACGGGACTGATTTTTAAGATTGCACCGGTTGTTACTTTGTCAGGCATACTTTGTTCCATTCTGGTAATACCTTTTGCCAATCAGAATGCCCTTGTTTCATTTGAAGGGGATTTCATCTTTTTCTCCTATCTGCTTGCGTTCACCAAGTTCTTTGCAATTATTGCCGCTCTTGATACCGGCAGCAGTTTTGAAGGAATGGGAGCCAACCGTGAAGCCTTTTTCTCTATGCTCGTGGAACCGGCATTTATTATTCTGCTGGCCACTTTTGCCATGATTACAGGGTATACTTCTTTCTCGGATATTTTTAGCCATTTTTATATAATCGGGGATCCTTATGTGTTGATATACAGTATTATGGGATTTTACGTGCTCATCCAGATCGCAATGATCGAAAACAGCCGGCTTCCGGTGGATGATCCGAAAACACATCTCGAACTCACCATGATCCATGAAGTGATGATCCTGGATAACAGCGGATTCGACAAAGCATTGATTCATATCGGATCCTACCTGAAATTTGCCATTTATGGTGCTTTAATATACAATGTGATCGTACCGGCGGGATGGAACCTGTTTCTACAAATATTATTATTCCTGGCAGTTCAGGGGATTTTTGCAATCCTTGTCGGCCTGATAGAATCATTCAGGGCCAGGAATAAAATGAATTTGAATCCCAAATTCATTCTTTCCATCTCAGCGATGGCATGGCTTTCTTTTATTATCGTTTTAATATTGACGGATAAACTAATCTGAACCGAAGATGGTAAATTATCTGGTGGTCTTGTTTGCTGTAACACTGGTATATTTTGCATCAGCCGAAAGGTTGATTAATTATATAAGGCTAATCGGATTGCAGGGATTATTGCTGTGCGGTATCGCAATCTTTGAACTAAAGGAAGTAAATACGGCCAATCTGATTTTCATTGCTTCAGAATCATTGATTTTTAAGGCTATTCTGATCCCCTATCTGCTTACCCGGATCATTAACCGTTCCGGTGTTACAAAAGTACATCGCCTGGCCATGCCCGGTTTTTATACGCTTATCTTTTCAATCGTGGCATTATTGATAAGCATTACCCTGGCCTATTCCCTGACAAATTCCTTTGTCAATATTATTTACATGGCCATCGCCCTGTATACCCTTTTTACCGGATTGTTGCTCATTGCCACCCATAAACTGATCATTTCTCACCTGACAGGCTTTTTAATTATAGAGAACGCGGTGTTTTTATTTTCACTTTCAATCGGAAACAAAATGCCCATGATGATCAATGTTGGTATTTTACTTGACCTTTTTGTCGGAGTCTTAATTCTTGGCTTTTTCGGATTACGGCTGAGACCTCATACGAACGAGTTAACAAGGTTAAAAGATTAAGGAATGACACTTATCCTGTTTTTTATATTTTCTGCTGTCATGTGTATCGCAATAGTGTTGTTCAAAGACAAAACTATTACCAGGATTATTACAATTGGATATGCTTCCATGCATATTTTGTTTACGATTTATTGTTGGGCGAATCTGGACAAAACCGAACTCAGTTATTTCACTTATAACAGCCTGGGTGTGTTATTGCTTTCTGTTTTATCTTTTATGATAATTCCTACCCTATACCATGGTTTTATCTATGCTTCCGCGGATAATTCAAAGCGATATAGCATCTATCATGCAGCACTTATAGCCCTGATGTCTTCTATGTCGGGTGCATACCTGGCAAACGGAATGACGGTGCTGTGGATTTTTGTTGAAGCTACCACGATAGCAGTTGCAGCCCTGATCTATCACGATCGCACGGAAATAGCGCTCGAAGCTACCTGGAAATATGTTTTTATCTGTTCAACAGGAATCGCCCTGGCCTACTTGGGTATTTTATTCCTGGGATTCATTTATGGTCGCAAAGATGCATCCAATCTCTCATTTACTGCTTTGGCAGATATTATCAACCAGGCGAATCCACTCTATGTTAAGATTGCTTTTGTGTTTGTACTGATCGGCTTCAGTACAAAAATGGGTCTGTTCCCCATGCATACGGTGACCATTGATGCGCATTCCGTAGCGCCCCCTCCAATCAGTGCTTTGATCTCCACTACGTTGATGAATGTTGGCTTTCTTGCTATATTCAGGGTATATACCTTATTTGCTTCATCCTCCATTTTACCTTTTATGAACAATGTTCTTATTCTTTCCGGAGTATTGTCTTTGTTAATTGCTGCAGGATATATGCTTAAAGCCAAACATCTCAAACGCATGCTTGCCTATTCAAGTCTCGAAAACATGGGATTGGTGGCTATTGCCATAGGAGTCGGTGGAGGTGGTTACTATGCAGCTCTGCTTTTGATTGTATTGCACTCGCTGGCGAAATCGAGTCTTTTTTATCAGATGGGGCAGCTTTCGCGGGTCCTGCATACGTTTAAACTGGATGAATGCGGCAGGTATATGAAACTTTACCCGGCAGGTGCTTTGGTCCTTTTGACCGGAATGGTCTGTATTCTTGCCATTCCCCCATCGGGATTGTTTATTTCCGAGTTTATGATAATAAAGGGATTGGTTTTTAATAATAAATGGTTCATCCTGTTGGTTGCAATCATTCTGCTTTGCTTTGTGATTTATGCCATGAGCACAAGGATCCTGCATATTGTCTTTTCCGATCCCCTGATCGATGATAACGGGAGATTACCGGACAGGATCAATCCGGTTGAGTCAATCAGCCAATTCGTTCTTCTTGGAATCGTGATTGCGATGTGTTTCTATCAACCACCTTTCCTGGCAGATATGATAAATCAGAGTTTTGCCTTACTACCAAAATGGTTATTATGATGCATCCATTGCATTCGGAAATAAAAAATGATTCATTTCCTCTTGACCTTAAATCGGTGCCGGTTTTTGAATATGATGTTTTTTATGATCGGGTATCGGATTTGTTAAAAGACGAAGCAAAGCATTGCATAGCCTATTATGGTGTGAAAACGACCGGTTCTCTGAAATTCTATTGCTGCATTGCAGATGATACTAATGCAAATATCACTGTGTTTTCTCATGAACACAATACGAATAAACTTGTTTTGAAATCATTGACTCCCATCTGTGAGCCGCTTCAGATTTTTGAACGTGAAATTCATGAAAATTTTGGTGTTGAATTCGACGGACATCCATGGTTAAAACCCGTACGATATTCGCATGATCGTTTTGAACAATCATTGAGAATAGAAAATTATCCTTTCTATGAGATCAAGAGCGAAGAATTGCATGAGGTGGGAGTAGGTCCTATTCACGCGGGTGTAATTGAACCGGGGCATTTCCGTTTTATCTGCAATGGTGAAAAAGTATTGCATCTTGAAATACAGCTTGGATACCAGCACCGTGGAATAGAGAAATTATTTATTGAAAAGAAGGAACCGCTGCAAAGGTGTATCCTTTCAGAAAGTATTGCCGGGGATACATCCATCGGACATGCATTGACTCATTCACAGCTTATCGAGACATTAGCCGGCATAGAAGTAAGCGAAACACTGCAAATTGAACGCTGCATCGCATTGGAAATGGAAAGGCTTGCGGTTCACATTGGCGACACGGCTGCCTTATGCGGTGATGTTGCTTACCAGCTTGGACAGGTGGTGTGTGAGGCTCTCAGAACTGCCATTATTAATACTACCCAGCTCTGGTGCGGAAATCGCTTCGGGAAGGGTTTGGTGCGCCCCGGAGGAAGTAATTATCCCCTTACCAGCGAGGTTGCGGACGAGATGCTGCGTGTTCTCAGCGATACCAACAGGCGATGGGGTGAAATATGCGACCGTATCTATTCACTGCCAAGCCTTCTTGCCCGGTTTGAGGATATTGGTGTGGTTTCAAGGCAACAAGCCTTAAGCCTGGGTGCCGTTGGAATGGCTGCACGTTCATGCGGCATTCCGAGGGATGTGCGGGAAACACACCCCTTTCAGTTTTATAAATCCTTTCCGGTAAAGCCCATGACCTGTGAAACCGGTGATGTTTTTGCACGAAGCATGCTGCGTAATCTTGAAGCACGTGAATCGGTGAAAATAATTACCGAACTGCTTGCAATATGGCGGAAAAAGAGCAGGGATATTCAAAGGCCGGTTTATGTCTATAAATTGGCGCCCAACAGTTTTGCACTCTCAATGGTTGAAGGATGGAGAGGAGAAATTTGTCATCTGGCCATGACGGACTCCGCGGGCAATATAAACCATTATAAGGTCAAGGACCCTTCAATGCATAACTGGATGGCGCTGGCTTTAGCGGTCCGTAATCAGGAAATATCCGATTTCCCGGTTTGCAATAAAAGTTTTGACCTGTCCTACTGTGGAAATGATTTGTAACCTGTAAAAGAAAAAACTCAAAAATGCTGAAAGAGTTAAAAATTCTGAAAAGTCACGGTACCCAGTATGTTAAGAACCTGCGTACTCAGAATGTATCAGGGTTGTTTAGAGGAAGACCGGTTATTTCAGATACTCTTTCGAGGGACGAAATAAATGAAATTGCATCCTTATGCCCGGTACATGCAATTGATAAGGAAACAGGTTCGATGGATCTGGGGAAATGTGTTTTCTGTAAGGAATGTGCGTTCAGAAAACCTGACAAAATCAGGTTCACAAATGATTACCGGATAGCAACCAATATAAGGGAAGCCCTGATAATAAAGCCGGGACAGGAAGGTCCTGTGAGAATGGAAGAAGATCGTATCCGGCAGGAAATAAGAAAGCTTTTCAAAGGTGCCTTAAAACTCCGCCAGGTTTCCGCCGGGGGTGACAACAGCTGTGAATGGGAACTAAATGCAGCCGGTAATGTTAATTTCGACATGGGGCGATACGGTATAGAGTTTGTTGCTTCACCGCGGCATGCCGATGGTATTGTTGTTACCGGACCGATCACGCAGAATATGGCAAGACCCTTGCAGTTGTGTTACGATGCGGTTCCCTATCCGAAAATAATCATACTGGCCGGCACCGATGCGATCAGCGGCGGACTTTTTGAAAATAGCCCTGCTGTCGACCGTTCATTTCTTAACCAGTACGAGGTAGATCTATATGTGCCGGGGAATCCGGTTCATCCGTTGACCTTCATCAACGGCTTGCTGGATTTGACAGGTAAAAGAAAGACACCCTGACAGGGTGTCCTTTTAATGCAATCGACGGATTGCTGGATTTGACAGGCAAAAGAACATAAGGTCTGAATTCCTGAGAACACCCTGACAGGGTG